>JAUXBM010000211.1 GCA_030619415.1 Chlorobiota bacterium | reverse complement strand
GGCGTAATTTGGTCATCTGGAATCGGCGGTCTGGAAACTTTCGGAACAGAAGTTTCATCGTTTGCCCTTGGTGATGGCACTCCCAGGTTCAATCCCTTTTTTATTCCAAAAATGATTGCTGATATTGCTGCCGGCCATATTTCTATTCATCATGGTTTCAGGGGCCCCAATTTTGCAACGGTTTCTGCATGTGCATCTTCTGCTAACGCAATGTCTGATGCCTTCAACTACATCAGGTTAGGAAAAGCAAATGCCTTTGTTGCCGGTGGATCAGAAGCGGCAGTTAACCCTATCGGTGTTGGTGGTTTCAATGCCATGTATGCGATTTCTACACGCAATGATGATCCAAAAACTGCCTCTCGTCCGTTCGACAAAGATCGTGACGGATTCGTTATCGGAGAAGGTGGCGCAGGACTTATTTTTGAGGAATATGAGCATGCAAAAGCAAGAGGGGCAACCATTTATGCGGAAGTTGCCGGAGCCGGTTTATCAGGTGATGCATACCATATGACATCGCCTCATCCTGAGGGATATGGCGCCTATCTTTGTATGAAAGCAGCGGTTGAAGACGCGGAAATCTCCCCCGAAGAAATCGACCATGTTAATACACACGGTACCAGTACACCCCTTGGCGATATCGTTGAGCCAAAAGCGATCGTTAGGCTTTTTGGCGACCACGCCTATAATCTTAGTATCAATTCCACCAAATCGATGATTGGCCATTTATTGGGAGGAGCCGGTGCTGTTGAAGCTATTGCCGCGGTACTCGCCGTAAAAAATGACATTGTTCCTCCAACAATTAATCATTTTACTGATGATGAGAATATCGATAACAAACTCGATTTTACTTATCATACGGCAAAAGAACGTATTGTAAATTATGCACTGAGTAACACATTCGGTTTTGGCGGTCATAACGCTTCAATTATTTTCAAAAAATTCATAGACTAAATTATTGAGTTTGGTTTTTCGTGGATTAATCAAGTCTTTTTTTTCTCCAAACAAGGAATTGTACTGGTCTATCAAGAATATATTAGGATTCTACCCCAATAATATCTTTTTGTATAAGCTGGCTCTACGCCACAAATCAGCGACAATAAAAACCATAAATGGTCTTAAGCTGAACAACGAAAGGCTTGAATACCTTGGCGATGCTGTTCTGAGCCTGGTTGTAGCCGATTATTTATTCCGTCGGTTTCCTTACAAAAAAGAAGGCTTTCTAACTCAGATGAGATCAAAGATTGTCAGCAGGTCTACTTTAAACAAATTATCCATGAAACTCGGCCTTCCTGATTTAATGCTGTCTTCATTTGAAACCGGAACTACTGTGAAATCAGCAGGTGGTGATGCATTTGAAGCCTTAATTGGTGCCCTCTATCTTGACATGGGGTATGATTTTTCAAGAAAGGTCATTGTTAACCGGATTATCAATTTTCATTTTGATATTGAGCAACTCGTAGATTCTGAAATAAGTTATAAGAGCCGAATTTTAGAGTGGGCACAAAAAGAGAAAAAAGCCCTGCAATTTGAAGTATTGGAAGAAATTGGTGAAAAGCAGAAAAAACAATACAGGGTTGCCGTTAGGATCGACGACATAGTTATTGCCGAAGGAATGGATTATTCGATAAAAGGAGCCGAAAAACTTGCTGCTGAAAGAGCATGTCAACAGGTAATTGAGCAGCCCTCCTGATTCCTGAATAATTTCAATTAAGTCAAACTGAAGTTATTAAGTAAAAAGTGTACGGAAGCTTGATTATCCTGTGGCTTCAATATGGCCTGCCTGCACTTGAAATTACTAACTTTGGACTCGAATTCATATCATGGCAAAGAAACACACACTCAATTCAGGACTTTCAAGCGGCTATCACCTATTGGGTATTGTAACGCATTTCAAAGATTACCGCCTGGCCTACTTTTTAAATGATAGGCTATCGTTCCATTTGAAAAAGTATGATGATCTCAGCTTGTCAGAAAAAGGGGGGGCATATTCGTGGTATTGCTATGTTGATAAGGAAAACGATTCATCTGTCTTTCTGTTTGCAAACCATCATGAGAAAGGGAAATTGGTGCCTGCGCAAAAAATGGATTTCTTCCTTTTATTAAAAAGCTCCAAAGTTGATTTAAAATTAAGTGAGATAGTAACAACCATGAGGGGCATCCCCGAAATACTGGCTGTTTTTCAGCTGGACATGAAAACCATTAAGAATATGGAATTGATTCTTGAGACAGTTGAAATGCACGAACTGGAGCATGTTTTAAAACCAGATAAAACCAGACGTTCACCACGATTATCAGGTCTGCAATAACAATTAGTCGCTGCAACCGTTATTGAATTATGAAGCCGGAAAAGAAACTCCTGAAATACTCGAAATATTACAATGAAAAAAGGCTTTTTAGTAAGCTGAAAAAAGTCTCGGGTAAAATCAGTACCGTATTGTTGTTTTATATTTTGATACTGTTCTATCTTATTTCCGATAAAACAGTACCAATAAAGACACGCGTAATTTTTATTGCTGCACTCGGTTATCTTATTGTACCTACAGATCTTATTGCCGACTTTCTTCCCGGCCTGGGTTTTACGGATGATGCGGCATTAATCGCCTATGCCATTTCAAATGCCACCGGTTTTGTGACCCCTGAATTAAAAGAAAAGGCCTTCAGTAAGCTTGGAAAATTGGTTGGCCCGGATAGAATTGAAGAGATTAAAGGAGTGGTATTTCTTTAAGCTAGTTCGATGACCTGAATTGCCTCAGAAAGCGGATATCGTTTTCAAAATAAAGCCTTAAATCGTTTATTTGATATTTGAGCATTGTTACTCGCTCGATGCCCATACCAAAAGCATAGCCGGTATATTTCCGGCTGTCGATGCCACATGCATCGAATACATGAGGATCGACCATGCCACAACCAAGAATCTCAACCCAGCCTGTGTATTTGCAGATATTACATCCTTTGCCGCCACAGATGTTGCACGAAATATCCATTTCGGCCGATGGCTCCGTAAACGGGAAAAACGATGGTCTGAACCGGGTTTTTATGTCTTCGCCAAACATCTCCCTGGCAAAATGAAACAGGGTTTGCTTTAGGTCAGCGAACGAAACATCAGTATCAATAGTCAAACCTTCAACCTGGTGAAAAATGCAGTGCGCCCTGGCAGATATAGCTTCATTTCTAAATACCCTGCCGGGGAATAATGTACGAATGGGCGGCTGCGAATTTTCCATTACCCGAATCTGTACAGAAGATGTATGTGTCCTCAGCAGAATCTCGGGATCACTCTCAATAAAAAATGTATCCTGCATATCACGTGCAGGATGGTTTTCAGGAAAATTTAAGGCAGAGAAATTATGAAAATCATCTTCAATTTCAGGGCCTTCAGAAACGGAGAAACCAATCCTCGAAAAAATATCGATGATTTCGTTTTTGACGATGGAAAGAGGATGTCGCGAACCAATCTGATTTTCAGCGGGAAGCGTAAGATCGATGGATGAAGAAACATCTGCTGAACCCTGATCGACAGATTCTTTTAGCTGTACAATTTTTTGCAAAACCG
>JAUXBM010000163.1 GCA_030619415.1 Chlorobiota bacterium | reverse complement strand
CCCAGCATGGGCGAATTGAGCCGGAAATCATTCCATAACACCTGTGTATGCGAAGCACCCGTTCCCCTGAATGAAGCAGTGGCCAGGCTTCCTGATCCATACGACCGGATAAAGACCGGAGTGAAAGTTGAAAGTAATTCGCCCATATCGCCCCCGTTGAGCGATTGCTTATACAAGCTGTCGATGGAACTTTTTTTGTTTGTGGCAGAATAATCCTCCTTATATCCCAGCACTTCAAATTCTTTCAAATACAAAGTGTCGCACATCATTTGCCCTGCAGATTCCACAATCAGGAAAAGCAGAAAAACCAATACAGACAGGTATTTGAAAAAGCCGGTCAATGTTTGATCACTTTATTGATCACCCCTAAAATTAGAGCAAGTGGTTAATGACAAATCCGCCGAGGCAGAAAATAATAAGTAATGTTTTTTCATAAAAAAAGTTTTAAGGTCAAACAATCCGTTCATTCACCTCAAAACTTACAGGAAAACCATGGTATGCAAGGCATATCGTTTGCTTTTATCCCGAAAGCTTTGAATATCAACTTCGCAATGGCAGGTCTTCTGACTTACTCGCTTTTGAGGTCTTCCCTTTCGGTTTAGAAAAGTGACCGACGGTTTCAAAAGCTTTGAATGAGCTTACAGCAGCGGGAACTGTCCAGGAATTACACCTGATTCCCTATTAGGCCATCCACCAGGTCAGGTGGAATAAGGCACCAATGCATGAACAAAAATAAACATTAATCTAATCGGATAATGGAAATTGTAAAGCCCAGGTCTAAAAGGACTCCCAGAAGGTCAATTGGATCTTTTCTCGGTTACCTCTCCAAATGACTCGTAGGCGATATCCTCATTCAATACTTCGAGTGCTTTTTTGATCTCATTGTCTTCCAGCCAAAGCACCTCGTAATAAGTACTTGTTGTGTAGAGGTTACGGGCAATCAGGGCCTTTAACTGTAGTTTGATAAAATCGATATTTTTGGCAAGATCTTCTTCTTCGTATTCGATCTCTTCATTTGCTTTTTCCAGAAACTCATCAAAATCAACTTTGCTTAGGTCGAAATCCTTTTGGTATCGATCAAAGGCTTCATATTGTCTTATCAATGATTTCCTGTTATCATCAAGATATTCATTTACAAACCCATTATAAATTCCTTTGCGAATCAGGTCAGAGATAAGGTCACTGGACCTGGTTGTATCCATCGGCACAAAAATATCGGGCATGATACCGCCACCGCCATATACGGTGCGGCCACCTGTGGTTTCATATTTCAACGAATCAGGGAATGAGATGCTATCGGCATTCATCATTTCACCGTGTTCAAAACGGTTTGCAAAATCTTTATAATACTCCTCAACACCATCTTCATAAGGCTTTTGAATGCACCGGCCCGACGGGGTGTAATATTTGGCTATCGTTAACCGTACAACAGAGCCGTCAGGTAGTCGGAATGGTCGCTGCACCAATCCTTTTCCAAAAGTCCGTCGGCCAACCAATACACCACGATCCCAATCCTGCACAGCACCGGAAACGATTTCGCTTGCAGAAGCCGAACCCTCGTTGATAAGCACAACAAGTTTACCCTCCTCAAAGCTACCGCGCGAGGTTGAATTCAAATCCTGCCGTGGACTGTGAACGCCTTCGGTATAAACAATTTCTTTACCACCGGGCAAAAACTCATCGCTAATTGACATGGCTGTACCAAGGTAACCACCCGTGTTTCCACGAAGATCAAATACAAGGCTTTGCATGCCTTCCTGTTTCAACCCGGCCAAAGCTTCGCGAAATTCGTCCAATGAATTTTTGGCGAAACGACTCAGCTTGATGTAACCGGTTTTTTCATCCAGCATAAACGAGGCATCAAGGCTATTGATTGGAATTTTATCGCGGGTGATTTTAAAATCGATCAAATCGTTAGACCCTTTTCTGTAAATGCCAACTACCACATCGGTACCTTTTTCGCCCCTTAAATGATCCATCACCCATTTGTTGTTGATTTCTTCACCATAGGCATCTTCACCGTCAACCGTGATAATTTTATCGCCTGCAAAAATACCGACCTTATCAGAAGGGCCTCCTGGAATTGGAGCAATAACCAGTATCGTATCTTTAAACAACTGGAAAGTTAAGCCAACACCTTCAAAGCTGCCTTCGAGCGGCTCGTTGGCTTCATCAACTTCATCTTTTGAAATATAAGACGAATGAGGATCCAGTTCCTTCAGTGTAAGCACAATTGCCTTCTCCGTTAATTCGGGCATATTCAATGTATCCACGTAAAAACTATTGAGGAGATGGAGCAAAGTGCTTAATTTCCGGGTTGTCTCCACATCATTCAATGGAGTCACATTTTCCTGGGCGGTTATGGTTGAGAGCGGGAATAACATGATCCCACTCAATAAGCTTATTAGTAATTTTTTCATTTTACCTTATTATGATTGAAGCTGCAAGAAACAGAGTAATGGGTAACAAGGGTTACTGCGGTTGCGATTCTTAAAAAATACCGCCTCTCTGAGGCTACAACAGATTATTACTTAATTTTCAAAAATATAACAATTGAGCAAACCATTAAGTTCAACTGATAAAAACAGCTGTTAATTTTTGTTAAGTTTGTTGAGGTTCAATCTTTGTCGCTCTACAACCGCAGCGATCCTTGCGATAAATTGAGTGAACAGGACTCATTAAGTGAGCTTGTAATATTGAAAAAATGGAAAGGATATTACTTTTTGAACATCAATAATTTTTAACACCCCTAATTTAGTTTTTCTATTTTTGTCATCATTGATTCGCTGCTTAACTGAACAGGTCGTCTACTCATTCAAACATGAATAAAATCTACAGAATACTTCTTTTACTATTCTTTGTCTTTTTCCTGCTTCCTGAACAAGTTAATGCTGAGGATACGACCAAAGTTAAAAAAGAAAGGTTTCGCAAATCGCTCAGTTTTTCCTACCAGTTTAGCAAAGTAGTTGAGACACATGCTTTCGTCAAAGGGGATAATCCGATGAATGAACCTTACGGTTTTACCAATTCTTTTTCGTTAAAATACGGCATCCATACTGACGGCAGGAAACGCTGGCAACAGTTATATGCCTATCCCGTTTGGGGTTTTGGGCTGTATAAATCTTTTTTTACAAACGATCCGGATGAATTGGGAAACCCGGCAGCAGCTTTCATGTTTATCGATATTCCGCTAAAACGATGGCAAAAATGGTCACTCAACTGGGAAATGGAGTTTGGACTGGGGTTTAACTGGAACCGACATGATTTGCGTGAGAATCAGTATTATTACCCAATCGGTTCTTATAGCACCGTATTTATTGATGGCGGTTTAACTGCAACGGTAGCACTTGGAAGAAATTTTGATTTTTCTGCAGCACTTACTTATACACACTTTTCGAACGGGGCTGTTCGCTTACCAAATCTTGGTGTCAATATGCTTGGCGCGAGGGTAGAACTGCGTTACATTTTTATAGAAAGACCTGAATTTAAAATTCAGGAAATTCCAAATTATAAAAAGGAGTGGGAATGGATTGCCCTGCTGGCACCATCAATGCGACAGGTTGGGTTTGACTATATAACCGAAGAAGGTGACACACTGGCCCGGGCTTTTGATTATGGCATCCTGAGTTTTTCGTCGACTTTTAACCGACAGATTTCGCACAAAATAAAATTTGGTGCAGGCTTTGATATTAGTTTTAATGCTGCTTACGGAGCCGATACATTAATGATTAATGGTGTTCCTGAAAAAGCCCCTTATACTTTTGGTGATAAAATTTTAGTTGGTGTTTTCCCTTCTTTTGAGTTGGTGCTCGGTCGTTTATCGATGATTGCCCAACCCGGTTTTTATGTTTATCAAAACGAAGTTGAAGGTTATGAATCGCCAACCACTTACCAACGCATTGGCGTTAAATATCACTTCTTTAACCACTTAGTGGTTGGAATAAATATCCGGGCCTTTAATTTCAGCCAGGCCGATTTTATAGAATGGAATATCGGATACCGGATAAAATGGCAAAAGAGCTATCGGAAGGATGAATGATTCTGGATGTTGGATATCTCCCTGAACTCTAAACACCTAATACCAAATTGACCCCAAAATGACGCATATAAATCGTTTATTTTCCACTGTATTTTGGGATCAAATTGGTATAACGCCCGGGGATAAATCCCAGGGTTAAAAATCATTCAATCCTTTTCGGGATGTTCGGAACTTTTTGTCCTGACAGGACAGAGGGGGCTAAAACTCCAGCACTTCCTTCATCCCATCAAAAATCTTATCTGCATTCGGCAGGATGGCCCTTTCGAGAATGCGATTAAAGCCGACGGGTGTAAATGTAGCGCCGATTCTTTTTACCGGGGCATCAAGGGATGTAAAAGCTTCCTCCGCGATGATGGAGGCTATTTCGCCTCCTATGCCTGCAAATACTTTATCTTCGTGAACCACCAATGCACGGTTTGTTTTTCGAACTGAATTTAAAATGGCAATTCTATCGAGTGGTATAATTGAGCGAATATCAACCACCTCAACACTTTTGCCCATTTCCTCCTGGATCTTTTCAGCAGCCTGTAAGCAGAACGGGGTTGTATTTCCAAAAGTAATCACCGAAAGGTCTGTTCCTTCCCGCCTGGTTCTGGCAACACCAAAAGGCACTTCAAAATCTTCCGGCACGATGGTTTCCGCAATTGGGTCATTGTATAAGGTTTTTGGCTCCATAAACATGGTCATCCCTCTCGACCGCATCGAAGTTCTTAACAAACCGGCGGCATCATCAGCAAACGACGGGTAAACGATGCGCAAGCCCGGAAGTGTTGCCAT
>JAUXBM010000026.1 GCA_030619415.1 Chlorobiota bacterium | reverse complement strand
TGTGCAACTTTCAGCTCTTCGATTGATGATTCAATCTCTGATTTTTTGTCTTCAGGGATTTTATCGCCGAATTCTTTTAGTTGTTTTTCAGTCTGGAAGATCATGGCGTCGGCACTGTTAAGCTTATCCACTTTTTCTTTCGCTTGTTTATCTTCTTCAGCATGTGCTTCAGCTTCTGATTTCATTTTTTGAATCTCATCATCTGATAAACCAGAAGAAGCTTCGATGCGAATGCTTTGCGATTTACCGGTGGCTTTATCTTTCGCATTCACATGCAGAATACCGTTCGAATCAATATCAAAAGTAACTTCTACCTGAGGAACACCTCTTGGAGAGGGCGGAATACCATCGAGATGGAATTTGCCTATGCTCTTGTTTTGATTGGCCATTGGGCGTTCACCCTGCAATACATGTATTTCGACTGAAGGCTGGTTATCGGCAGCAGTTGAAAACACCTCTGATTTTTTTGTGGGAATGGTCGTGTTTGATTCGATCAATTTTGTCATCACTCCACCCAATGTTTCAATACCCAACGAAAGTGGTGTTACGTCGAGTAACAAAACATCTTTTACCTCCCCGGTAAGAACACCACCCTGGATAGCTGCACCAATGGCAACCACTTCATCCGGGTTCACCCCTTTTGATGGTTCTTTTCCGAAAAACTCTTTGACTGTCTTTTGTACAGCTGGCATACGTGTTGAACCTCCTACCAGGATCACCTCTTTAATATCAGAAGCTGACATCCCTGCATCTTTCAGTGCTGTTTTACATGGCCCGATCACTGCTTGAATGAGGCTATCGGTAAGCTGTTCAAACTTTGCACGGGTCAATTTTCTTACAAGGTGTTTCGGCACACCGTCAACAGGCATGATATATGGCAAATTGATTTCCGTTTCGGTCGAACTTGATAATTCAATCTTGGCTTTTTCAGCCGCTTCTTTCAGACGCTGCAAGGCCATCGGATCTTTTTTCAGTTCCAGTCCTTCATCCTTCTTAAATTCATCGGCAAGCCAATCGATGATGGTTTGATCAAAATCGTCACCTCCGAGGTGTGTATTTCCATTGGTTGATTTTACCTCGAAAACACCATCACCCAATTCAAGTATCGAAATATCAAATGTTCCACCACCAAGGTCAAACACAGCGATGATTGTGTCATCTTTCTTTTTATCAAGACCATATGCCAATGCAGCAGCAGTAGGCTCATTAATGATTCGCCTTACTTTCAGTCCGGCAATTTCACCGGCTTCTTTGGTAGCCTGGCGCTGCGAGTCGTTAAAATAAGCGGGCACTGTAATTACAGCCTCACTCACTGAACTTCCCAGGTAATCTTCAGCCGTTTTCTTCATTTTCTGAAGTACCATGGCCGAAATTTCCTGTGGTGTATAAAGCCTGTCGTCAATTTTTACCCGCGGGGTATTGTTGTCGCCCTTCACCACATTATACGGGACTCTTCCAGCTTCTTTTTGTACTTCGCTGAAAGAATTACCCATAAATCGTTTAATAGAATATACTGTTTTAGTTGGGTTTGTAATCGACTGCCTTTTGGCAGGATCACCAACTTTGCGTTCTCCATTATCTGTGAACGCAACAATTGAAGGTGTTGTACGGCGGCCTTCGCTGTTTGGTATAACAACAGGCTCGTTACCTTCCATTACTGATACACAAGAATTAGTTGTTCCTAAGTCAATTCCAATTATTTTACTCATATTATTTTCCTCCTTTTTTGTTCTGCTAAGCAGGTTTATATCTTTAATTTGATAGCATAATGTCAATGATTATGCCAAATGGCTGAATGAATTTGATGTAAACCTGTACACATTTACTCAATGAGAATGACTAAGTCTTACATTACTGGTTATCAGCATAAAGAAGAAATTAATTGGTGGTTGATGGCTTACCGGAATAGCAATGACAAAAAGGCAGAACAGCACGATTACCCATTGACAAAATGATTGTTTTGAAATTGAATGCGGACAATCAGGAACTGATTATCTATTTTGTTGGAAACATGAACCCAAGATCATAATCGTTTACAAGCTTATCAAGGCTGCGTGTGGATAGTTGTACTGACCTGTTGGCATTGTGCCTGGAAGCAAAGATACCGGTCCCGTTTTCAATATTTGAATAGATAGGCACCTCCTGTAATATACTGCTCGTTGCGTTATTAATTGCGAGGTAATTTTGGAGGACTTGCGAACCGGAAGATATGATCATATTTACGTCTCCGGCCCACCTTTTCACATTTGGAATTTTTTCTAATTGTGCATTCAAGCGGTTGTAAAACAGGTCGCCGGAATACCCTTTTTCCATTTCTTCGCTGCCATTTATCGATTTTGAGACAGAAACACCCAATGTGTACAATACATGATGTTTCGTAGTATCGCTGCTACCGGGAAGCAATTCGGTATAATTAAAAATATAATACGCCTCATATCTTTTGCCATTGCGTGCCGACCTCCATTCGATGGTTCCATCAGTTGTAAAATTGATCCTGTTTTTGGGTGATGTAATCGAAAATGAATTAACCAGTTTGGTTTCAGCATTAATTACACTGCCATCTTTAAGTATCTCCAGCGTATATTCTGCATCTTCATCAATTTCGGCAGCAGCGTAATACATCAACTGGTTCGGAAAATAAAAAATCGAATCGCCGGGTCTCTTATTACGAATAGTAAGGGTATCGAATACAATGGGTGTTAAATCATGACCAGATTTCCTGCCATTAATTGCAACATCTAATTTATAAGGATAATTGCTGGAATCGGGGTCTTTAGCCATTTGTAACGCATCACCTGGGCCGGTAAAGGCTTTGGTAATTTTTAGCCAGGTTGTATCTTCCGCGAAATCGAGAATGCCATAAACGATAGTAATGTCTTGATACTCGGCATACAAATCCACCTCGTTACTACACCGGCTGAAAACGAAAATTCCGGCGAGTAATACCAAAGATAAGATCAGATTTTTAAAACGCATGCAAACCCGTTGTTTAAATTTATTAAACGCCCAAAAGTACAATTAATTCCCTAATACAAATTGAATGTTGATCAATTAAAATAAGCTTAGATACCGAAGGCCGATGGCTAAAATGGAGAACTAAAAAGACAAAGAAGCTGTCTAAATAAATTTCTTCATTTTCAAAGTTTCAACAACCAGTTCAATAATTTGCTGACGTGTAAAAGTTTCACAATTTAATGTCAGATCGAAATGAATGTCTGAAATATCTTTTCCGCAAAAATCCTCGATTAGCTTGCGTTTTTTCAAATCGTGTTCCCTGATAAAAGCGCCAACATCCCTGCTTTCGAATGCTTTCCTTTTTTTCAGGTTATTCACACGCCATTCATAAGGTGCCGTAAACCGGATATGCAATCCTCTGTTAATGTCAGCCGTTGTGGCGATACCTGCTCTCCCGACAAGGATAACATGACCAGCTTGTGCATAGTGCCGCAAAACTTCGGTGATCGTTTTTCGGACCACTTTATCACTTTTATAATACCGGCTCGACAATGCAGAAATCACATCATCGAAATGGGTTTTCCTCTTGGTTTCAAAAACATATTTAATTTTCGATGGGTCGATTTTCAATTTCCTTGCCGATTCTTCCAGGACTTCTTTATTGATAAAGCTCCATTTCTGACCATACGCTTTGAGGGCTTTGGCAATGTCTTTAGCAATTCCGGTACCGTTGCATCCGGTTTGACGCGAAATCGTGATAAAAGGTCCTTGCTCATACTTTTTTAATGGAGGCCTTTCAAAACGATTATCAAAATAGGTCAATAATTTATGAGGCATGATTTAAGGTTTTAAATGGCCGAATAATATACAAAAAAACCACGACTAATTGACGTGGTTTTTAAATTTTTCAGTTTTGATTATCCTGTATCTATCTTTTGAAGTTTATGTGGTTTTTGATTTGATAAAATCATACAAAAGCCTGACTCCAACCCCAGTCCCGGCAATACCCCGATAACTGTCCCTTTTCTCAAGAAAACCGGGTCCGGCAATATCGAGATGAATGTATGGATAATCGGTAAAAGCTTCGAGGAACTTTGCTGCTGTTATGGCCCCACCTTCTACTCCGCCAATATTTTTTTGATCGGCAATTTCCGATTTCAGCATTTCTTTATAATCGTCCCACATCGGGAATTCAACAATACGCTCATGCACCAAATCACCCGAACGCTTCAATAATTCAAATTCCTGCTCCGCCTTTACTTTCATACCAACCATTCCCATTGAGCCTATTGCCCGTGCCGCTGATCCGGTTAGCGTAGCAACATCAATCACTAATTCAGGGTTATATTTTTTTGCATAACTCAGGGCATCTGCCAGTATCATCCTTCCTTCGGCATCCGTATTTAATACCTCCACGGTACTTCCATTGTGCATCGTAACAACATCTCCCGGCACATAAGCATTGCCGTTCAACCGGTTGTCAGTTGCGGGCACAATGCCAATAACATAAACAGGGAGTTGCGCCCTGGCGATGGCATACATAGCCCCTGCAGCAGCTGCTCCACCGGCCATGTCGCACTTCATGGTTTCCATATAATTTCCTACTTTTATACTAAGGCCACCGGTATCATATACAACACCTTTTCCGACAAAAATGTAAGGTTTTTTATTGATTGCCCCTTTGGGTTTCCATTCAAAAATGGTAAAAGTAGGTGGGTCGATGCTGCCCTGGTTTACGGCCAGCAAACCACCCATTTTCAGGCTCTCAATTTTCTTTTTGTTGAACACCTCTATTTTGGTGGCATTGCTTTCGATGGCCAGATTTCTGATTTCTTCAGCAAATTGAGTGGCGTTAAGCGCAGATACAGGTTCATTCACAAAGTCGCGGGCATTGTACACCGCCTCTAAAATAATTCGCAATTCATCGATATCACCTTCGGTAATATCATCTGAATAAATATCAACCTGGCTGAGGCTGTTTTCAATCTTATCAGCCTCTTTTTTATATTTGAGAAACTGGTAATTTCCCAGCAACAATCCTTCAGTAAAAGCAATCGTTTCTTCTGTTGCAGCATTTACCGGGTAAACAACAACTCTTTCAATTTTTGCTTTATTGAGTAAACTTTGTGTCTCATTCCCGTTTTTTCTATTGTCTTCAAGGCGTTTTGTTCTAAGACCCAGAGATTCCGCAAAAACAAAATAATTGCGGTTTTTATAAAAGTTTACCTCAACAACATTTTGTTTCAACCGATGGGTTTTCTTTACATAATCAACCACTTCTGCCGGCAGGTTTAATTTTTTCAAATCAGATCCTGCCTTGATTAAATAAATGACATCGGCAGCCGTAGGCTTTCGCAGTGCTTTACGCAAAATTGTATCCATTCCTATTTGTTTTTAAAGTTGTGTAAAAGTAAGAAACATTGCTTTGAGAGGGGAGGTAAGTGTTGAAAATGCCTAAAGTGTCTGGAGTGTCTAAAGTGCCTGGAGTGACTAAAGTGTCTGGAGTTGGAAGTAATAGATTAAGTCAGACTTTAGTGTACTTTGAAAAGTAGTTGTTATTATTTTGCAATTAAATATTCTTTGGCCTTTTCGATAACTTTGAGGGTGGCACCGGCATTTTCCTGCACGTAGGAGCCGGCAGCGCGTGCACTTTCCTGGTACTTCAAATCATCGGTCATCAAAGTCTCAAAGGTCGTCTGCAACATTTCTGCATTGTCAAATGAATAAGCCCCTCCCACCGATATAAGCTCAACCGCTTCTTTGAAACGCTGATAATTGGGACCGAATAATACAGGCATTCCGTATGTTGCCGCTTCGAGTGTGTTGTGGATACCAACTCCGAATCCACCACCGATGTATGCCACTTTTGCATAGCTGAATAAGTAGGCCAACATTCCATAAGTATCAATAATCAAGACTCTACTTGACGAAAATTTACTTTGATCCGCTTTGGAATAACGCTGTGGATTGAATTTTTTGAACTTCCTGAAGATCTGAGAAATATGGTCCTCGTTTACCTGGTGGGGTGCTACGATAAGTTTAAACTCAACTTCAGAACGTTCTAATAAAGCAGCAAGGATGTCTTCATCTGCCGGCCAGGTGCTGCCTGCGATCAGCAATTGCTTCCCTTCACTAAAAGCAGGAATCAGTGGAAAAGAAACCGCTTCACGCGAAAGCGCGATGACCCTGTCGAAACGGGTATCCCCACTCACTTCAGCATGATATACTTTAATCTGTTGCAGTAAATCGAGTGATTCGTGGTTTTGTACAAAATAATAACTGATTTTCTGCAGATGTTTCCGTAACCACCAGCCCCACGGTTTGAAAAAATGTTGTGTGGGCCGAAAGATAGCCGACACAACAAAAAAGGGAACTTTGTTTTTTGACAGCTCCTCAATGTAATTAAACCAAAACTCATATTTAATAAAAAACACCATTCTTGGCTGCGTAATGGTTACAAACTTTTTGGCGTTTTTTGCGGTGTCGGCTGGAAGGTAATAAACATAGTCGGCTCCTTCGTAATCCTTCCTGATTTCGTAACCGGAAGGAGAAAAAAAAGTAAGCAATATCTTGTGGTCGGAGAATGTGGACTTAACGGCCTCAATAACCGGACGCCCCTGCTCAAACTCGCCAAGGCTGGCGCAATGAAACCAAATCAGTTTTTCATTTTCCCCTATTTCCTTTTCAAGTCGCTTAAATATATTCTTTCGACCCTTAGTCCAACTCCTGGCTTTTTCATTAAAAAGTGATGCCGCACCGATAAGCATGGCCCCAAGCAAAACAAAAAAAGAATAAAAAAAACGCATGTTTAACAAAAACGTTGGTTCGGTTTTAGATTAAAATGTATTTCTTCTGATTACAATGCATTAAATAATACTCAAGTTAGTAATAATAGTATTGATCGGGAGCTCGTCTGTAGATAGGAATCATCCAGCCAACTTTAATACCAAAAAACAGATCAACATAATTGTTGTTGTCTTTCTCCATTCTATCAAAAATGAAATCGCGCTGACTTTTTGTAAAGGCCTGGTAAAATTCAAATCCCCCATAAAAGTTCAGCACTTTCGATTTGCCCATATAAAAATAACCGATGAACTCACTGAGGTTCAATCCTCCTGTCAGCCGGTCATATCCTTTGCCGTAGTCTCCTGAAATTTGAGGTGCGGTATTGTTCTGGTTGTCAATCCTCATCCGGTGAAGCAGATAGCCAATACCTCCCATAATCATAATGCCGGAATTTGGGTTGGCACTAAGTGCTTTGAATATTTTACCTACCCTAAAATTGAGGCTGTAACCTCTTTCGAATAAGGCGTATTTAGTATAAGTGCCATTGCCATCAACAATAAATCCATCACTGTTTTCAACCATCCAAAGAATGGTGTCAGCATTTTTTACCTGATTTCCGAAGATATAATTGAAATCGAATGAAAATAGCAGGTTTTTTTTGCTCTTATAAAACACGCCTGCTCCCAGTGTCGAATTCACACCATATCTTTCGGCAATGTCGCCGCCTGGTAGTTGAAATGCATAGGAAGCATAAGGTATAAATGCAGCTACAGACGAATCGTTTGCATTGACCTGCGCTTGCATTTTGATGACAAAAAGTAAAACAATACCAAGGGCGACTGCCTTTTTAATCATGTTCACCTATTTCGGGCAAAGATAGTAAATTGCCAATCGACAAGCTGCGATTAATCAGCCATCAGCTTCACGCAATGGCATAAAAACTGTTGTTCCTGATTCTACCTTATTTATCTACCTTTGCAATCCATTTTTCAGATCATAAACGAAAATTTTTGTCAAAATGATAAAACATCAAATGGTTGACCTGATCGGCCAATATCAAAAAATTAAACCCGAAGTGGACAAAGCAATACATGAGGTATTGGAATCAGCTTATTTTGTGGGTGGGCCCCAGGTTAAACAGTTCCAGCAAAACCTGGAAAATTACCTGGGTATTAAACATGTAATCCCTTGTGCGAACGGTACAGATGCTTTGCAGGTTGCTTTGATGGCACTTAACCTTCAGCCTGGAGATGAGGTAATTACAACCTCTTTTACATTTATTGCTACGGCGGAGGTAATTGCGCTTTTAAATTTAACCCCTGTATTGGTAGATGTGGATCCTGATACATTTAACATCGATCCTGATGCCATCGAGAAAGCCATAACTCCAAGAACAAAAGCCATCATTCCGGTGCATCTTTTCGGGCAAAGTGCCGATATGCACACCATCAAGGAAATTGCTAAAAAATATGACCTGTATATTATTGAAGATACTGCCCAGGCCATTGGTGCAAGTTATACTTGTCGTGTACACGATAAAACAAAAAAGGCCGGAACGCTGGGACATATCGGTTGTACTTCTTTCTTCCCATCCAAAAATCTTGGTGCATTTGGTGATGGCGGGGCAATTTTCACGGATGATGATGACCTGGCAGAACAAATGCGGGTTGTGGTCAACCATGGAATGAAAGTAAGGTACTACCACGATTATGTTGGTGTAAACTCACGGCTTGATACGATGCAGGCTGCAATACTCGATGTCAAATTAAAATACCTCGACGAATATGCGAAGGCCCGACAAAAAGCAGCCACCTATTACAACAACGCTTTTGCGAATCATCCAAAAATAAAAACACCGGTTACCGCCTCTTTTACCGACCATGTTTTTCATCAATATACATTAGTTTTGACGGATGTTGATCGTGAAGGTTTAATGAAACATCTTGCCGACAAAGGAATTGCTTCAGCCGTTTATTATCCGGTACCACTTCATCTGCAAAAAGCATATTTGGATCCAAGATACAAAGAGGGCGATTTCCCGGTAACGGAACAACTTGCAAAATCAGTCATGTCACTACCGATACACACAGAATTGACGGAAGAAATTCAGAAAGAAATAACTGATGCTGTATTAGCGTTTGTGGGCAGCTGACACCTACTTTTTTTGAAACAATTAATTGAGGGTTAAAACTTATTAACGATAAAATATGAATCCAGATTATTTCGCACATGAAACCGCAGTCATCGATGAGGGCTGTGAAATTGGAAAAGGATGTAAAATATGGCATTTTTCTCATATTATGAGCGGGGCCAAACTTGGCAAAAAATGTAATCTCGGCCAAAATGTAGTTGTTTCGCCAGAAGTGGTTTTGGGCAATAATGTCAAAGTCCAAAATAATATTTCAATATATACCGGGGTAATTTGTGAAGATGATGTGTTTCTTGGGCCATCAATGGTTTTTACAAACATCATCAACCCGCGAAGTGCCATCATCCGTCGCGATCAATATGTTAAAACTGTTGTTGGAAAAGGCGCCACGATTGGTGCAAATGCCACGATTGTGTGCGGGCATGATATTGGGAAATATTCATTTATTGGGGCTGGTGCTGTCGTTACCAAAGAAGTGCTGCCGTTTGCACTGGTTGTGGGTAATCCCGCAAAACAAATTGGCTGGATGAGTGAATTTGGCCACAGGCTGCACTTTAACGGGCAAGGTATTGCTGTTTGTCCCGAAAGCAATGAAAAGTACAAACTGGATAACGGAAAAGTAACCAAACTCTAAATTGAAAGAATCCAAAAAATGGATAATTTCTTGTTTGTAATTTTGTAAAGATGAAGATACTGGTAACAGGTGGAACTGGATTTATTGGATCCCACACGGTAGTTGAGCTTCAAAACAAAGGCTACGAAGTAGTTATTGTTGATAATCTTTCAAATTCACGTGCTGAAACGGTTAATGCTATTTTCGGCATAACCGGTGTAAAACCATTGCTCGAAATATTTGATTTGACTGACCGTGAAAAGACACTGGATTTTTTCATGCGGCATAACAACATCCGGGGAGTTATTCATTTTGCTGCCCTAAAAGCCGTTGGCGAATCTGTCGAGAAACCACTTGAGTATTACCGAAACAACATCGATTCACTGATCAACGTCCTTGACGGGATGAGGGAAAACAACATCAGTAATTTCGTTTTTTCATCATCCTGCACTGTTTACGGTCAGCCGGACGAATTGCCTGTTTCAGAATCGGCACCCATTAAAAAAGCAGAATCGCCTTACGGAAATACCAAGCAAATTGCGGAAGACATCATTTTCGATGCAGTAGAAGCGACACCATTGAAAGGAATTGCCCTGCGCTATTTTAATCCGATTGGTGCCCACGAAACTGCTTTAATCGGGGAGTTACCTCTTGGCATACCAAATAACCTGGTACCTTTCATTACGCAAACGGCTTACGGTTTGCGTGAGCAGCTCAGTGTATTTGGTGATGATTACAACACGCCCGACGGCACAGCAATCAGGGACTATATCCACGTGGTGGACCTTGCAAAAGCGCATGTTGTTTCCGTGAACCGGATGATTAAGTCCAAAATGAAAAGAGATTTTGAAATTTTCAACCTGGGTACTGGAAACGGTTATTCAGTTTTGGAAGCCATTAAATCATTTGAAAAAGTTACAGGCAAAAAACTGAACTACAAAATTGTGGCCAGGCGGGATGGGGATATTGAGCAGGTTTGGGCCGATCCAACTTTCTCGAACAATGAGCTTGGCTGGAAAGCCGAAAAAGGACTGGATGAAATGATGGTGTCGGCATGGAAGTGGGAGTTGGCTTATAGACAGAGGAGCCAAGAGCCAAGAACCAAGAGCCAAGATAAAAGACCTTAGACGAAAGACCTTCCAAAGTCCGCTGATGCGGACCTGGAAGAGTCTGCACAGCGTTCAAAACTAGGAAAAAAAAACAGTTACCCCATCAGTTAAATCGGGGATTAAAACTAACAATTATGAAAAAAATATTGATCACAGGAGGTGCAGGTTTTATCGGATCGCACGTTGTGCGTTTGTATGTGAATAAATATCCTGACTATCACATTTACAACCTCGACAAACTGACTTATGCAGGCAACCTCGAAAACCTGAAAGACGTTGAAAATAAGCCTAACTACACTTTCGTGAAAGGTGATATTGTAGATGGTGATTTTATCCTGAAACTTTTCCAGGAATATCAGTTTGACGGTGTTATCCATCTTGCGGCTGAATCGCATGTTGACAGATCCATTTCCAACCCGATGGAATTTATTATGGCAAATATTGTCGGCACAGTAAATTTGCTGAATGCTGCAAAACATACCTGGAAAGACAATTTCACCGACAAACTTTTTTACCATGTTTCAACCGATGAAGTTTATGGTTCGCTGGGCGAAACCGGTTTCTTTTACGAAGATACTGCCTACGATCCACACAGTCCGTATTCAGCCTCTAAAGCAAGTTC
>JAUXBM010000157.1 GCA_030619415.1 Chlorobiota bacterium | reverse complement strand
CGAGATTCTTTTGCAATAAGCTCATCTCTTGAGTATAATTTTAACAAAAATGAATTTAGTTTTAGTTTAGATTTAGTAATTGGCGTTTCATGGTAGCCATTATTTTTAAATCTTCTGAATAAAAATTCAGAAATCCCTTCTGGATAATTTGTATTAAATAGTAGCTTTGAAGCTTATTTCCAAAAACGTTTTAAAGCTTAGAAAATGGCACAAACACTCATCGAAAAAATCCTTCAGCAATTCGCTGATGACCTCCCCGAAGGTCACATAGTTCAAAGCGGCGACTACATCTACATCCGGCCTGCTTATGTAATGACTCATGACAATACCGGCGCGGTAATTCCCAAATTCAAAAGTATAGGAGCAAAAGAAATTTACAATCCAAACCAGGTGGTGAATACACTTGATCACAATGTTCAGGATAAGAGTGAAAAGAACCTGGAAAAATATAAAGGAATTGAGCAATTTGCCAAAGAAATGGGCACCCATTTTTATCCTGCCGGAAGAGGAATTGGTCACCAGATTATGTGTGAAGAAGGGTTTGCCTGGCCGGGAACAATGGCAGTAGCATCCGACAGCCACTCAAATATGTACGGTGGACTTGGATGCCTCGGAACGCCCATTGTTCGTACTGATGCAGCCGCCATCTGGGCAACCGGAAGAACTTGGTGGAAAGTGCCTCCAATTGTAAAAGTTGTTCTTAACGGGGAATTGAGGAAAGGTGTTTATGGTAAAGATGTGATCATCAACCTCTGTGGTTATTTCAACAATGACGAAGTGCTGAACCATGTGATTGAATTTACCGGTCCCGGTGTAAAAAACCTGAGCATTGATGAACGGCTTACCATCGCCAACATGACTACCGAATGGGGAGCCCTGGCAGGTGTTTTTGATATTGATAAGGTTACACGTAAATGGCTTGAAAAGCGGATTGCGATTTCCGGTCAAAATGAACGGATAAACACAAAGCGTATTGAGGCAATGATGGAAATAGATTTAAAGGCAGACGAAGATGCTTTTTATGCGAAGGAAATTATCGTTGATCTCGGCGCGATTCAACCTACCGTCTCAGGCCCCGCTAATGTAAAAACGATGAATACGGTTGAGACATTAAAAGCACAAAAAATTAAAATTAATAAAGCTTACCTCGTATCATGCGTGAATAGCAGGGAAGAGGATATTCACCAGGCAGCCGAAATTGTCAGGAACCGGAAGATTGCCGAAGGTGTTGAGTTTTATATTGCAGCAGCATCCAATCTTGTTCAACAAGCCAGCGAAGCCAACGGTGACTGGAACACTTTACTCGAAGCCGGTGCTATTCCTTTGCCTCCGGGTTGTGGCCCTTGTATTGGTTTAGGAACCGGAACCCTCAAAGAAGGCGAAGTAGGTATTTCTGCCACCAACCGGAATTTCAAAGGCAGGATGGGGCATCCCAGTGCGAAAGCTTATTTGGCTTCTCCCGCTGTGGTGGCATCTTCGGCCATTTCAGGTTTTATCGATTATTCAGTCAGTAATGACACAGATCAAAAAATAGGAGAGATCAGGGAAAATAAAATGGCTAAAACAGAATCAAAACCTGTTTCCATCATTGATGGATTCCAAAAAGAAATGACAGGAAACCTGGTATTCTGTTACCAGGATAATTTAAACACCGATGGAATTTATCCCGGTAAATATACTTACATCGATGACTTTACAGCAGAACAGCAAGCCGGGGTGGTGATGGAAAATTATGATCCCGGGTTTAGGGAAATTGCGAAAGAAGGAGATGTTCTCGTTGGTGGTTATAATTTTGGAACAGGGAGTTCGCGCGAGCAAGCGGCAACAGCACTAAAGAATAAAGGAATAAGTCTTGTAATCGCCGGATCTTTCAGTGAAACCTACAAACGGAACGCATTGAACAACGGTTTTCTGATTATTGAAATCCCTGAATTGGTTAATGACTTAAAATCTGAATATGGTTTAAATAAGTTAACCGTAAATACATCGAATGATATCAAACTCGATTTCAGTAAATCAAAAGCCACTTTTAATCGCAAAACGTATTCCTTTGATCCGATTGGCAAACCGGCCCAGGAGCTAATTGTTGTTGGCGGTTTGGAGAATTGGGTGAAGGCGAATTTGGAATAAAGTTTAAGTGTTTTTAGTTGTTACGCAGAGTTGCGCAAATAAACATAACCACGACAAAAGGACGTAGATTTATGAGCCATATTAAAAGACAGGTATACAAATGAGCAGCAAAACCGATTTGTACACGCAAATGATCGAGACACTTGAAGAGTTCAATCCACAAAGCTGGAAAGATATTGATGCTATTTTAAAACGAATTAAAAAACCAGTGGCTGCAGATAATACAGACACAACTGCCTTTTTTACCGAAGACATAAAAAACGGAATTGCATTTATAACTTACGATTACGGAATTGATGGGGTTTCAATTGAAATATCGAAATACGCGATGAGTTTGCAAAATTTTGTTTTTAAAAATAGCAAACCTCAAATACATTTTATCGGAGGCGATTTTTATCCGCAGGCAGATACAATAATCAAACCGGAATGGAAAAGGTGCAGACTAACCGACTCCAATGGCTGGGGAAAATGGGAAAACGCATATTGGTATAACCAGCTGTTTCATGATGAAATGCTTCAAAACAGCAAAAAATCTGACAATCTCGCCAAAGAAATATGGAAACAAGCGGTATCACTTAGTAAACGACTTGGAAAATATTTGTCAGAAAATAATATTCACCTGTTAATCCCGGTAAATATTTGTTCTAATCCTGGAAATCTTGCACTTGGCCTGTGCATTCCTCTCGTTACCGAGCTTATGGACTTATATGTTTTAAACTCGAATCATGATTATTATTGGGAAGGTGGAAAACCTGAGACAGAGAAAAAACCCAACGAAATGCCAGGCCCGAGAGATTATTTTTTCAGGAATTATAAAAACCACGATTTCTTCAGGTTTTTTGAGAAACTCTATCCATGGAACGGCACAAAGTGGATTCAAACAAATATCAATAAACTTCAGTCGGACAAATTGATAGAAAAATATCATTTCGATCCGGGAAAAGTTTATGAACTTGCAACTTCTATCAGTAACGATTTTTTCACTGATTATTCTAAGGAAGATGTGAAATCAGTTCGTTTGCGAATGGCATATGTTTTATCGGACGGTAATCCTGTAATACATCCGCAACCCGTAAAAAAGCATCTTAAAGATCTTGCTCACTGGATGACGAACCAAAAACCGGTAGTTTGTGCATGTTCTGAAAATCTGATACTTGACCTGACAACCGAAGAAACGATATACTTGCTTCAACCAACGCGAATTATTGGGCGTAAAAGAATTGAAAAAGACATTCAACTGATTGATGCCCTCTTGCAGCATCAAAAGTTCAGAAAAGAATTTGATGATAACCCTAAAAAACAGATTGTTTTGCACATTACAGGCCCGGTTCCTATTGAGCATCAACACGATTTGGAAGTTATTCTGAATGCATTTATTGAAGTTTGCGAGAAATTGCCTGAACCTGTTTCCAAGCGTTTGTTTTTAGCTTTTTCAGTTGGCACCGAAGAACATCGTGTTTTTCCTGAAAAAGGAATGAAACGATTGTACATACACGATATTTATCAACTTGCAACAGCCATTGTTTTTCCAAGTGAAACTGAAGGACGGGGATTGCCGATTGTCGAATCAAGCGCCGGAGGTGTTCCAATTATATGCAGCCGTTATTTCCCTGTCGAGGTTTTCGATGGAGTTGTTGGTAAAACTTTAATAGAAGAAGAGCAAATAAAATATACGCTCTTCCCTGAAGATGAATTTTCACAGGAATTTTTAAACAATGTCACCGATTTGTTACTTTATCCCGAAAAAAATCAACCGGTAAATGAACATAACCGGAAGGCAGTTCAAAAACGATACAGCGAAGCCGTTATGGATGCTAACATACAGGATTTACTAATTAAATTTACACAAACCAATTAATTGAAAATTATGAATATAGGATTTATTGAAGACACACCTTTACGTGGCGGAACTCAAATATGGGTAACTGAAGCAACTCAGTATTTTTTAAACAGGGGAGAAAACGTGATTATTCTGGCTCCTGAAGAAAGTTGGGTTGCAAAAATTTGCAAAGAAGCCGGTGCCGATGTGCACACTTACAACTATGTCAAAGTTGTAAGCGAAGATGCTGAAAGTAAAAAGATATGGACAGAAACGCTTAAGCTTTGTGATGTCGCCATCTGTACAGTACACCCTCCCCGTCAGGGTTTTCATTGCTCAGTTTTTGCGGGAACCTGCATAAAAGATGCTGGTTTAAAAACTATCTTAATGCCAAAATCAGGGACTATTGTTCCCGATTATTTGAGGGAGTTTTATGTACCCTATGAAGACATACCTTTAAAGGTGATTGCAATTACCGAATTTACAAGGAATTACATGCTTGACACGTACAAAATACCTACTGAAACTGCTGAATTGATATATCAAGGTACCGAAGTAGAATTGTTTACTCCAAATGCCGAAAGAAAGAAGGAGGCTTTTAAACGCTATATTTTGCCTGAGAACGCTTTTCCGGTAATTGGATGTATTGGTACTTATGAAGAGCGCAAAGGACAAATTGTTCTGCTGGAATCAATGAAAGACTTAATAAAAGGTGCATTACCAGATGCTCACCTGGTTTTAGTAGGGGAGGGACCTGATGAAGCTATGCTGAAAGAGAAAGTCATGGAGTTTGGGCTTTCAGACAATGTGAGTTTCTTTGAATTTACACGCGAGCCTGTTTATATATTTGAACGGATTGATATTCTCGTTTTATCAAGCTTATATAAAGAAGGCTTACCAAATGTTTTGCTTGAAGCAATGTCGATGGCTACACCTGTTGTTTCTTCGCGTATGGCAGGTGTTCCGGAGGTTGTTAAAAACGGTGAAACCGGTTTCATGGTTGAGCCGGGCAATAAAGATGAACTT
>JAUXBM010000129.1 GCA_030619415.1 Chlorobiota bacterium | reverse complement strand
CGGCTGACCAATTGCACAGATCAGTATATCAGCACTCCGGGTAAACGCTTCCATATTCCGGGTCCTGCTGTGACAAACGGTGACCGTTGAATTTCCGGGTGATGTTTTCTTCGACATCAGGATGCTCATCGGCGAACCAACAATATTAGACCGCCCCAGGATTACACAATGCTTACCGACGGTATCTATCTTGCTGCGCCTGAGTAATTCCATAATCCCTGCCGGTGTAGCCGACACAAATGTTTGTTGCCCAATGGCCATCTTACCAACATTTACCGGGTGGAAACCATCCACGTCTTTTTTTGGATCGATGGCTTCTATCACTTTATTGACATTGATGTGATCGGGTAACGGCAATTGAACGATCAAACCATCAACCTCATCATCGTTGTTGATAAATTCGATCGCTTTCAAAATTTCTTCTTCTGAAATATCTGCTGGATAACGATAAATTGAAGAGACCATACCCAGCCTGGCAGCCGCTTTCTCCTTGCTTTTAACATAAGTCTGACTGGCAGGATCATCTCCGACCAAAATAGCAGCAAGGTGAGGTGTATCAATGTCATTGTCAATCATCTCAGCTACCTCAACTTTGATTTCTTCTTTTATTGTTTCCGCGATCTTTTTCCCATCGATCAGTTTCGCTTGCTTTTTTATAGCCATTTTTTTGTTCTTTTATGTCAACCTATTTCAGGACAAGACACCTCTTCACCCCTTCACCCATTCACCTCTTCACCTTCTTCACCAAAGCTACCTTCCCCCCCTTGCACCCTGGCCCTGCAGCATGCGCATCATATTTTTCCCTCCGCCTGACGACATCATCCGCATCATTTTGCTGGTTTCGGCGAATTGTTTGATCAACCTGTTTACCTCCTGGATATCAGATCCACTACCGCGTGCAATTCGCTTGCGTCGCGAACCATTCAGTAATTTAGGATTTTGCCTCTCATCGGGGGTCATGGAATAAATGATTGCCTCAATTCCTTTAAACGCATCGTCTTCAAGATCAACACCTTTGATTGCCTTTCCCATTCCGGGTATCATGCCCATCAGGTCTTTGACATTCCCCATTTTTTTGATCTGCTTGATCTGCTTCAGGAAATCGTCGAAGTTGAATTGGTTTTTGGCAATCTTTTTCTGAAGTTTCCTGGCTTCTTCCTCATCAAACTGTTCCTGCGCTTTTTCGACAAGGGTAACGATGTCGCCCATGCCCAGTATCCTGTCGGCCATACGACTTGGGTGGAACAGGTCAATGGCGTCCATTTTCTCGCCAATACCCACAAACTTAATGGGTTTATTGACTACTGATTTAATTGTAAGGGCTGCACCACCACGGGTATCACCGTCTAACTTTGTAAGCACAACACCATCAAAATCAAGAAGGTCATTAAAAGCTTTGGCTGTGTTTACAGCATCCTGACCGGTCATGGAGTCAACCACAAAGAGTATTTCCTGTGGATTGATCGCTCCTTTTATCGCATGGATTTCGGCCATCATTTCCTCATCAATCGCCAACCGGCCGGCGGTATCCACAATTACAATATTCTTACCGTACTCCTTTGCATGCTTGACGGCATTTCTGGCAATATTTACAGGATCCTTGCTTCCTTCTTCGGTATAAACCTCTACACCAATTTGTTCGCCCAATACTTTCAACTGATTGATCGCCGCCGGACGGTAAACATCGCCAGCCACAAGCATGGGTTGTCTTCCCTTTTTGGATTTCAGATAATTGGCCAGTTTTGCCGCAAAAGTTGTTTTACCCGATCCTTGTAAACCGGCAATAAGGATAACTGCAGGATTGCCTTTTGTGTCGATATCTACCTGCTCGCCACCCATCAAACCGGCAAGTTCCTCGTGGACGATCTTCACCATCAATTCGCCGGGTTTTACAGCCTGAAGCACATGTTCTCCAAGTGCTTTTTCTTTAATCCGGTTGGTAAAATCCTTCGCGATTTTATAACTTACATCAGCCTCAATCAGCGCTTTGCGAATCTCCTTAACCGATTCAGCAACATTGATTTCTGTAATCCTTCCCTGGCCTTTCAGTATTTTAAATGACCTGTCTAACCGATCGCTTAAGCCTTCAAACATCTTCTTTTAAATTTTAGGCAGCAAAAGTAAGTAAAAATCATCTGGGAGTTTTTAGAATCCGCGCGGGTGGTCAGAATTTTTCATTCTTGCTGTGAACCACTACTTCTAATTCAAAGGTTTTGGTGGCTTTTTTATCTGAATCGTATTTATTTCCGTACTCCATCAGGAGTTTGGTGGTTCCGGGAATCATTGCCTTGAAACGAAAATACATGATGCCGGGAGAACCCGCATCACCCAACATATAATTTCCTTTTCCCTTTCTGGTGATTATTACTTTGTCGTAAGTCATTTCGCGCCAGTCACTTCCCGAAGTGGCATCAGCAGGTAACTTCAACTTTAAAATTTGATCCACCACCAGATGGATGGTCTTACCGGATTCGGAATAATCCACCAATTTTTCTTTGCATCCAAAAGTGGCAATGAGGCCAACAATTAACATGCTGAGCAATAGCTTACTTAGAAAAGATTTTTTGTACACGGATTTAGATTTGATATATTTGATACAAAATTAGTTATTTCAGCCATGCTTCGAAGATTGATAGCCATTCTTACAATTTTGATCTTCCCGCATATTTCGCAGGCCGAATATGTTGTGAACGAAAACTGCATAAAAGCATGGCAAGCCCTTCTTGACCTAAAAATTACGACCGCAAAAAAGATTCTTGACAAAGAGCTAAAAGAAAACCCAAAAAATTATTACGCTTATTACCTCGATCAAACTTGCGATGCCTACACACTTGCAATAAATGCCTCAGAAAAAGATTGCGATGCATTTTCAAAAAACTTCGGGCGCAGAAGATACATTATGGATGGAAAAGACACCGACTCGCCTTATTACCTGGCATGCGAATCGGAAATGTATTTGCAAATGGCTATCCTGAATATATTCAATGGCGACAGGCTGAATGGCGCTCAGGAAGCATTTAAGGCATACAAGGCTCTCTATAGAAACGTCGAGTTGTTCCCTGACTTTGCATTAAATAAAAAACTGAATGGTTTTTTTAATGTAGCAATTGCGAACCTCCCTCCTTTTGCACAATCGGTAGCTGTTAATTTTGGTGTAAAAGGAAATGCCAAAGATGGAATGCGGTTTTTAAACGAATACTTCGCGGAAGTAAAAGAATATGTTGGAATTAATGCCGAAGCTGCTTTGTTTATCACGCTCGCTTACAAATTAAATAAAGAGCCGCTGAAGGCATACCAATTTATCCAGCGACAGGACAGTACTTTGTTTGATTACCGGTTGATCAATTACTTCCGTTCAAATACAGCATATCGATCAGGAAATAACGAAGATGCATATAATATTTTAATGAAATTCGATCTGCAAGGTTCTGAAGTTCCGTTTATTTCGTACGATTATTTAATGGGAAAGATTCTTTTGCGCCGACTGGATAAAAACGCTGTCGATTACCTCGAACGTTTCTTAGATCAAACAAGCAGAGATAACTATTTAAAAGAAATCAATTTCAAATTAGCGACTTTCTACCTGGTAAACGATAACAAACTAAAATTTGAATCATTCAAAGAGGTTTCAGGCGAATCAGGAGATGATCTTACTGAACGTGACAGAGAAGCAATGTATGATTATGAACTCGATTATATTCCGGACAATGTATTGACTAAAACGAGGCTTTTGTTCGATGGGGGTTATTTTGGAAGGGGGGGTGAGTTGCTGAACTCCTTTGATTTGGATAATGATACCTTCTATCCATATAAACTTGAATTTCTTCTTTTAACAGGAAGATACACTGAGCATACAGCCAATTTTAAAAAAGCCATCAGGAATTACAAAGAAGTGATAGAATACGGGAGGGATGAATATTACTATTTCGCCTCGGAAGCGGCCTTGCGAATTGGTTTTATCTATCTGAAGACCGATCGGCAAAAAGCGAAAGATTACTTTGAAATGGCCCGCGATCTTTACGAATCTGATTATTACCAATATATTGATGACATCGCCCGGCGGGAACTCCTTTTGTTAGAAAAATAATAACGCATAATATTTAAATTTGTACAAAATTCGAGATGAGCATTAACGAGCAAATAAATTCATTTCTGCAAGAAATCCCTGAAACTGTGAAACTGGTTGCTGTTTCAAAAACCAAACCGTTGGAAGCAATTCAGAAAGCTTATGATGGAGGTTACCGCATTTTTGGTGAAAATAAAGTTCAGGAGCTTGTCGCCAAACAACCCGAATTGCCCAACGATATTGAGTGGCACTTTGTTGGCCATTTGCAATCAAACAAAGTCAAATACATCGCGCCGTTTGTTAGTTTGATGCATGCCGTTGATAGTTTGAAACTTCTTAAAGAGATAAACAAACAGGCCCTGAAAAATAAGCGAACCATCCATTGTTTGCTTCAATTCCATATCGCGACTGAACAGTCTAAATTTGGGTTAAACCTTGAGGAAGCACAAAACATACTCCGGTCTGATGAATATCAACAGTTTGATAACATTCAAATTAGCGGAGTTATGGGGATGGCTACTTTTACGAATGATCAGGAACAAGTTCGACAGGAATTCCGGCAATTGAAATTTTTTTTTGGGCAACTCAAAAAGGAATTTTTTACAAATGACCTGAACTTCAAAGAAATATCGATGGGCATGACCGGTGATTACAAAATCGCCATCGAAGAAGGGAGTACAATGATCCGAATCGGTACTGCTATTTTTGGAGATCGGTACCGCTAATTGTTTTAATTTGCCAACCATAATTTATTGATTCACTTTGACCTATTTTTATTTCTTTCTTGGATTTGTTGTTTTGCTTATCGGTGCCAAATGGCTGGTTGATGGCGCCTCATCAATTGGTAAAAAACTTGGACTCCCTCAAATCATTATTGGCTTGACCATCGTAGCGCTCGGCACGTCGCTTCCCGAGCTGGTAATTAACATATTTGCAAGTATTAACGGTAGTTCCGACCTCGCTATCGGGAATGTTATTGGCAGCAACATTATGAATACCTTGTTGATTATCGGCATTGCAGCCATCATCTACCCGATAAGCATGACCGGAAAAAAGGGGGTAACAGATGCATTTATCGTCCTTGCTGCTACGCTCGTTTTGCTGCTTCTTGCAAATGATTACATTTTGTCGGGCAACGAACCAAATATTTCAATGATTGACGGTTTCATCCTTCTGGGCCTGTTAATCTTTTTTCTGGTCTGGACTTTTTTAAAAAAAGGAGCGCTTCAGGAAGAAGCGGAGGAGTCGGATATTAAAAGCATGAAGGTATCTCTTTCTGTGGGATTTATCCTGCTTGGTAGTCTTGGCCTTTTTTTTGGCGGAAAATGGATAGTGAATGGGGTGAATCAAATTTCTACCGATCTCGGTCTCGCCGAATCTGTTATCGGGCTGACGATCATTGCTACAGCTACTTCATTGCCAGAGCTTGTTACTTCAGTTATCGCCGCATTAAAGAAGAACACCGACCTTGCAGTTGGCAACGCAATTGGCTCGAACTTGTTCAATATTTTAATGGTACTCGGACTCAGTGCCGTAATCCACCCAATTGATTATGATACGAGTCTGAATAATCAATTATACATCCTGATCGGAGCCACGGTATTGATCATTCTTTTTATCATTTTTGGGGTTGAAAAGTTTTCAAGAATCACCGTTAAATCTTCTACCCGT
>JAUXBM010000147.1 GCA_030619415.1 Chlorobiota bacterium | reverse complement strand
TGCTTCAAGACCAACTTCCCAACCTTTTGTACGCTCAGGTTTCAAATTAGGATTCTGCAAAGTACTGTTTACCGAGAACAACGCAAGGTCGTTCCAGTTTGTATTCTGAGAATAAGTAGACATTGTTTGATAAGCAGGTGCATCGCTACCCACTTCAGCATAATTACCTCTTAATTTAAGTAAAGGCATCCAGCTAATGTCTCTCATACCACCCAGTTCAGTAAGCAGGAAGCTTAAAGAAGCAGAAGGATAGAAATAAGAGATATTCTCATTTGGATCAGACTTTGTTGGAGACTTCAGTGTTGAAGACCAGTCATTTCTTCCTGTAAGGTCAATATAAAGGAAATTCATGAGTCCAAAAGAAACTGATGCGAAAAGCGCATTAACAGCCATGTTTACATCTGTTTCGGTAGATGAAACAGGAGAAACAGAGTTACTTACAGAATAAAGATCAGGAACAATAAGTCCTCCAACAGTTTCACCAACACTTGTAGTCCATTGGTTTTGCCTGAAGTTACTACCTAACAGTGCTGTGAGTGACCAATTTTCCCAGTTTTTATTAAACCTGAGCATCAGGTCTGTATTCAGCTCCTGGTAATGCTGCGTGAAATTTGAATAGTAAGATGGATCTACACTACCAACAGCAATTCTTTCTTCCTGTATTGTGGTATAGATGTCTCCGGAAAACCGTGCAGACAACGAAAGATAATCAGTGAAATCATATTTTGCATAAACATATCCAAAGAACCTGTCGCGTTTATCATTTTGGAAATTTTTATTTCTGGTCCAGTAAGGATTGTCGAAATAGATTGGACGGAGATCATCATAATAGGATGAGTTCCACGATAACTGGGATCCATCAGAGCGGAGCCAGCTGTTACCTAAACGTTCCATATCTACATTTCTCTGGAACCATTGTCCGAATGACTGCATTGGGTTCATCCCATCATATCCTGTACCAAACCTGCCATAAGCAGAGGTATTCACATATTGCATATTGGCCTCAACCGTAAACTTATCGGTGAAATTGTAAGTTCCTGAGAAGTTCACATTGTTCCGTCCAATGTGCGCATTTGGCGAATTTCCTTTCTGGTCCACATTGGTATACGACAAGCGGAAGGAACCAAACTCATTGGCAGCATCCAGGGCCAGGTTATTGTTCCAGGTAACACCGGTACCGAAATAATAATCCAAACCATTGGCACCAGGCAAATATGAGCGTTTTTCAGCATAATTGTCTTTCAATGGATCCAATGCATCCCACTGAATTACTTTGACGTCTTCACCAAATTTTTGGCCCCATGAAGCATCCTCTGAAGTTGGGGTGATCAGGTCTTTTACACCGTCACCATCCAGGTCAGCCCAGAAGAACATATAATCTTCAACACCCTCTACACCTTCATTTTCGTAGAATGGGCCGTAACCGCCACCATATTCGTTTTGCCACTGCGGACCGGTTGAAAGGTCAGGCTTACTGATTGTTACACCTGCATTCCAGGTAACACCAATCCGTTTCCTTCCGGCTTCTGTACCAGTCTTACCTTTTTTGGTGGTGATAAGGATCACACCATTTGAGGCACGGGAACCGTAAAGTGCAGTAGCAGCAGCACCCTTCAGCACCGAAATACTTTCGATGTCATCAGGGTTAATGTCCATGGCATTGTTACCATAGTCATAACCACCCCAGCCATCGTTTTGATTAGAGGATGAAGAGTTTGCTACAACCCTGTCCTCATTCGTGTTGTGGTTACTGTAAGGAACACCGTCGACCACAAACATGGCCTGGTTGTTCTGTGTTAGTGAAGAAGTACCCCTGATAACTACGTTGGCAGAACCACCCATGGTATTTGCCTGGATAATGTCCACACCGGAAGCTTTACCGGAAAGCGAGTTAACAAAGTTTACACTTTTTACTTCACTAACAGCATCCCCGTCCAGTTCCTGGACAGCGTAACCGAGTGATTTTTTTTCGCGCGAGATACCAAGCGCAGTAACGACGACTTCTTCCATAAGAAGAGCGTCAGTCGCCATAGTGATATTAAAGGTTACCGATTGACCGATTTCCAATTCCTGGGTTTTCATACCCACGTACTGGAAAACAAGGGTCCGGTGTGTAGGCTCAACATCGAGGGCAAAATTTCCATCGATATCTGTAACCGTACCAATTGTAGTACCCTTTACAGAGATACTAACACCTGGAATACCCGTGCCGTCGTCTGCACTGATAACCTTACCACTAACTGTCCTTGTTTGTGCGTTGGCAAATTGCATACCAACAAAAAACAAGAACGTAAGCAAAATTGTAATTTTTCTCATAATGATAACTTTTGGTTTATGATATAATTAATTACTAAAGATTCAAACTTGAACCCTAAAAACGTTGCAATTTATTAATAATAATTTGATATTTAAGAAACATTAACATAAAAAACTAACAGGTATCCTGTTATTTTAACTATGTCTAAATTGGATTCTATTTGCCTATTGTACATGTTATTGCCTGAAAATCAAATTATAAACTGAGTATTTATTGTTAATATCTTGGTATTTAAATGGATTTATGTTAGCCTTTTTCGATAAATCAGCAGGATAATAAGTACAATTAGTCCAACCAGTGTGTTAATCCAACCATATTCATAATGCATATAGAGGCTAATTAGCGTTACAATAATATAACTTAGCGTAAAAATGTATAAGCCCGTTTTTCTCAGCTTTATAAGCTGGACGGAACTGTATAAAAGCCCACCATGTAATGCTGCCTGCAACATAAGATAAAAAATAATGGTTACACCATTGAACCCGTTATACTCCCAATTGATTAAAAAGTTGCGATCAAAAATTTGAAACAGAAGCATCGTTATATAAAACAAGGTGCCCAGAAGACTATAGACCAGAACAAACACAGTTGTTATTCTAAACAGCAATGGTCTGTTCAAATTCATTTTTCTGGAAGAGGCAATATCGGTGCTCATAAATATTTTTTACCTCATGAATTGCAAGTTTCGATAGTATAAAAGTATAAAAGTTATGGTAAGAAGCATTGAGAAGAATGGAAATGGCGCAGAAGACAAATACACCTTATATATTATAAGCACCAAAATTTGGGATATGGCATAAATATGGAATCCTTGTTTTCTTAGTTTCCACATCATGTATGCGCCTAATAATGATGCGGAATATAAAAGGGATTGGAATAAGAAGAATGATGAATCCACTGATAAAAACATTTTTAAATCATCTTCTTCAAGCTGAAGCTCAAAGGCATTGAACAAGCCTTCATCAAAGGCTATTCTTAAACTGTCGATAGACAGGTACACAACTCCATTGGCAAAAAATAAAAACCCGCTGCCGATAAATGTCAATATACAAATGAGCGTTAGCGCCCTGGGCCTTATCGCATTTTCTTCAAACTGTTCCTGCACAATTAGCGGATTCTTAAATTGGTTCGTAAGTTGTTTTTAACCCAAACTACCGATTTCATTTTCAACTTCTTTGAGGATTTCGGTTGATTTCACAAGTGCCTTCATCGCATTGTGGTCTTTATAAAGTGGCCTGTCAACTTCAAGAAAATCAACATGCTTTCGTACCACTTCGTGCGCTTTAAGCACTCCTTTTCCAAATTTGTAATCCCTAAAGTCCAATGCTTGTGCTGCTGCCATCAATTCAATTCCAAGCACTCCATATGCATTATCGAGAATCTGAAAGTTTTTCAGGGCTGTATTCATCCCCATCGATACAAAGTCTTCCTGGTCGGCTGCTGCCGGAATGGATTGAATGGAAGCCGGCATTGATAATATTCGCTGTTCAACAATTTGCATATCGGCTGTGTATTGACTAAGCATCAGTCCCGAAAACATGCCGGCACCTTTGGTTAAAAAAGCAGGAAGTCCCACACTCAATGCAGGATTATTTAACCTGTTCATCCGCCTTTCCGACAATACACTGATCATTGTTATTGCTACTCCGGCCATATCCATTGGTAAAGCCACAGGCGAACCCTGGAAATTTGCTCCGGAAATCTGCATGTTTTCATCCGGGAAAAAGATAGGATTGTCACCCACCCCATTCAATTCAATTTCAACCTGTTCTCTTGCGTATGCAATGGCGTCGTGGGCTGCGCCTATTACCTGGGGACTTGAGCGCATAGAATACGCATCCTGCACCTTATGTTCTACTTTTCCGGATTTTAAATCACCACCTTCAACCATCTTTCCAATCGCAATGGCCGATCGTATGGCACCCTTAAATCCCCTGACTTCATGGAGCCTGGGTGTATAAGGCCGCATATTTGCTTTTAGTGCTTCCAGCGACATGGATGCTGCAATCTCGGCCTGTTTCAGCCAATTATTAGCATCGTATAAAAAAAGTGCACTCATGGCTGTCAGCACGTTCGACCCATTGATTACTGCAAGACCATCACGGGCTTGCAGGCCCGGAACTGCAATACCGGCTCTATCCAGCGCGTCTTTTCCTTCGAGCAATTTACCTTTATAAAAGGCTTTGCCCTCACCCAGCATCAACAGTGCAATTTGCGACATGGGGGCCAAATCGCCTGAAGCCCCAACCGATCCCTTCTCGCAAACATATGGCGTTACCCCTTTGTTGAGCATTTCAATCAAAGTTTGTGTAATTACCGGTCTAAGCCCTGAGTTGCCGTGGGCATGTACGTTGATCCGGCCGAGCATCGCCCCTCTTACATGATCAACAGGCATTGCATCGCCAATTCCCGCAGCGTGGTTATAAATGAGGTATTTCTGGAAATCCTGCACCTGTTGTTCATTTAAAACGACTTCTGAAAACTCACCAATACCGGTATTCACGCCATAAATAATTTCACCGGCATCGATTTTCCTTTCTAACATTGCCCGGCATTTTTCCATCCGTTGTAATGCCTCGCCGTCAAGTTTTACTTCTTCATGATGACGGGCTACGCTGACGATGTTTTCGATTGACAAACCCGAACCGCTGATAATCAATGTCATATTGTTAACATTTATTTATAAACCAATGTGAAAATAAAAAGCGGAAATTAGGAAAAACTATCCATATCCCGGCAGTAGTAAAAATGAAAAAATTGCCCTTGTTGTATATAATCCCGGAACATGCAATAGAAAATCTATTATGAGCTACAATTACTGCAAAATATAACACTCCGTTAGATTTTGAAGCCTCACCATAGCGGTGCTATGCTTTCGTTTCAAAACCTTATATTTTATTGTACTTGTA
>JAUXBM010000133.1 GCA_030619415.1 Chlorobiota bacterium | reverse complement strand
TCAATACCTGACAATACATCTTCGTAAAAAATAAGTACGTCTGACAAAAGGTATGACATGTCACCCTTTGAATCCATAACGGCTGGATCGAAAGTAAAAGTCATGTTTTCGAATTTGTTTTCTGAATAGTAAAAAGCCGGTTTTTCACCGTATAGCATGTATGTATTAGGACCAAATATATAAGCAGCAAAGCAGCCTTCTACCAGGTCGCACCCATCAATAAATGCTTCCGGCGGATTTTCCCATTTTATAATATCAAGTGTTAGCGTATTCACAGGTGTGCCGGGAGCAATAACCAATTCAGGTGCGCCAAAGCCACCATCGCTTGTATATGATTCAACCGCCCACCTATCAATACCAATGTAATCATATAAAAAAGTACCGCTCTTAAATTCGCGTGGTGGTTTAATATATCTGGCATTTAAAAATCCGCTCCCGATAACCCATAAACTACCACCGCCATCAAGATATTCAGAGAGGTAGGGATTATCCTGGTGATTGTTATTCCAGAAATATAAATCATCTTCGTCGGCGCCACAATACCAGATGACCAGGTTGTATTCCGTTATTTCCGAAAAATCAGGCGATCTTAAACTGTCAACAGCATCAAAATAAGGAAGCGTTCCAAGGTATTGTTTCAAAATCTGATAAATTGTTTCGGTGTTTTGTTCATTGATGCTGTTATCGTTCACAAAGAGGGCATTCACCTGTGCATTCGTCATTAGCTGACTGAGCATCAAAAAGATTACAAAGAGTATATTCTTTTTCATTCCGTGGATTTTACATCTTTTAAAATCACAAATATTAAGCCAAAACAGACGCACAAAACTACAACCTTAAATCATCCAGATTCAATATCCCGGTTGTTTGCAATCAGGTTTTATCAAAGTGCAATCGATTGCGTTCTCCTTTAACTTTTTTTATTGATAAATCCAGTAATTCAGGGTATTAATTTTAGTACTTTTGCGACCCTGAAAAACAGACCATAAATATTTAAAATAATTTTATAAAAATGGCTAAAACAAAGCATGTTTATTCATTCGGCGATCGTACTGCCGATGGTAACGCAAAGATGAAAAATTTACTTGGTGGCAAAGGTGCCAACCTTGCTGAAATGAACCTTATTGGAGTTCCGGTTCCTCCGGGATTTACAATCACTACTGAAATTTGTACCCTTTACAATGAAAAGGGAAAAGATTCGGCAGTAAAATTGATCAAAGAAGAAGTTGAAAAAGCTGTAGTTCGGTTGGAACAAATTATGGGTACTACTTTTGGTGACAAAGAAAACCCATTGTTGCTGTCTGTCCGTTCCGGCGCCAGGGCATCAATGCCCGGCATGATGGATACAGTACTTAACCTCGGGCTGAATGATGAAGCTGTTGAGGGAATTGCAAAGAAATCAGGCAATGGACGTTTTGCATGGGATTCATATCGCAGGTTTGTACAGATGTTTGGTGATGTAGTTCTTGGAATGAAACCTGTATCCAAAGAAGACCCTGATCCATTCGAGGAGATTATCGATAATATGAAGGAAGAGAAAGACGTTGAACTGGATACCGACCTTTCAGTTGACGACCTTAAAGAACTTGTTAAGCGTTTCAAAGCTGCGGTTAAGAAACAAACCGGACATGATTTCCCGGTTGATCCATGGGAACAACTTTGGGGGTCGGTTATGTCAGTATTTGATAGCTGGATGAACGACCGGGCGATTCTTTACCGCAAAATGGAAAAGATTCCGGATGAGTGGGGAACGGCCGTGAATGTTCAGGCGATGGTATTTGGAAATATGGGCGATGGATCGGCAACCGGTGTTGCGTTTACACGTGATGCTGCTACCGGCGAAAACATATTTAACGGTGAATACCTGATCAATGCCCAGGGTGAAGATGTTGTTGCAGGGATCCGCACCCCTCAGCAAATTACACTTGAAGGTTCAAAACGTTGGGCTGAATTGGCACAGGTGACTGAAGAAGTAAGGGCAAAAAGTTTCCCGTCATTGGAAGAGACCATGCCTGAAATCTACAAGGAATTGGACGAAACCCAGCAAAAACTTGAAGACCATTATCACGATATGCAGGATATTGAGTTCACGATCCAGGAAGGTAAATTGTGGCTGCTTCAAACGCGTAATGGAAAACGAACGGGTGCTGCCATGATTAAAATCGCAATGGATTTACTCACCGAAAAGCAGATCAAGAGAGATGATGCACTGATGCGCATGGACCCTGAAAAACTTGATGAGTTACTTCACCCTGTTTTTGATGAAGAGGCTATTAAGAATGGAAAAGTGATGGCAAAAGGTTTACCTGCATCACCAGGAGCTGCAACTGGTCAGATTGTATTTCATGCTGAAGATGCGGTGGCATGGCACGATGACAATAAAAAAGTAATCCTTGTGCGTATAGAAACGTCTCCTGAAGACCTGGCTGGAATGGATTCTGCCCAGGGTATCTTAACGGCTCGTGGTGGTATGACATCACACGCTGCTGTTGTTGCCCGTGGCATGGGTAAATGTTGTATTTCCGGGGCAGGTGGTGTAAAAATCAATTACAAAAACCGAATGCTCTTAATGGATGGTAAAACGTATAAGGAAGGCGATTTCATTTCACTGAACGGATCTACCGGTGAAGTTTATGATGGAAAAATTTCCACTGTTGAACCTGAATTAAGCGGTGACTTTGGTAAGCTGATGAAACTTTCTGACAAAAGAGCAAAAATGCTTGTCCGCACCAATGCTGATACACCCTTTGACGCACAAGTTGCAAGAGATTTTGGTGCACAGGGAATTGGCCTTTGCCGTACTGAACATATGTTTTTTGGCGACGAAAAAATTGTGGCCATGCGTGAGATGATTCTTGCCGAAGATGAAAAAGGCCGTAGAGAAGCACTCGACAGATTGTTGCCTATTCAGCGCACCGACTTCGAAGGTATCTTTGAAGCAATGCACGACCTACCTGTAACAGTCCGTCTGCTTGATCCACCATTGCATGAATTTGTTCCGCACGACAAAAAAGGTCAGCAGGAAATGGCTGATGTCATGGGTGTTAGCCTGAAAGTCATCCAGGAAAAAGTTGAAGACCTTTCAGAGGTTAACCCGATGCTTGGACACCGTGGCTGCCGTTTGGGAAATACTTATCCTGAAATTACAGAAATGCAAACAAGGGCAATCATTGAAGCTGCAATGAATTTGAAGGACAGAAAAGTGAAAACACATCCTGAAATTATGATTCCTTTAACAGGAACAGCTGCTGAAATGAAAATGCAGGAGCAAATTGTAAGGGAGACTGTAAATAAAGTTTTCGAAGAAAGAGGCAAGAAGATTGATTACCTGGTTGGAACAATGATTGAAATTCCGCGTGCTGCACTTACCGCAGATGAGATTGCTAAATCAGCCGAGTTCTTCTCTTTTGGAACAAATGACCTTACGCAGATGACCTTTGGTTATTCACGCGACGATGCTGGTAAATTCCTGAAAGTTTATCTTGATAAAGGATTATTGAAAGAAGATCCATTCCAGGCACTCGACCAGGAAGGCGTTGGACAACTGATTGAAACCGCCGTTAAAAAAGGAAAGAAGACCCGTCGAAAAATCAAACTGGGTATTTGTGGTGAACATGGAGGAGAGCCAAGTTCAATCGAATTCTGCCACCGTGTTGGTTTACATTACGTAAGCTGTTCACCTTACAGGGTGCCAATTGCACGTCTTGCAGCGGCTCAGTCAAGGATTGTAAATTCAAAAAGCTGGAAACGCAAGAACAAATAATTTCCTGCGATTTAAAAACTTTGAAATAAATACGAATAAAAGCCACTTTTTGAGTGGCTTTTTTTATTCCCATAAGTCAGAAATTTGTAATTTGCAGCCTGATTTAATCAAATCAATAATAAACCAAAAACTAAATCACATGGTGAGAGATTTAAGCAAAATTAAAGCCGACCTGGAAAGTTACGGCATAACTGATGTAAAAGAAATTATTTACAATCCATCATACGACAAATTGTATGAGGAGGAACTCAAATCCGATCTTGAAGGATATGAAGTAGGCGTCCTGACTGAATCGGGAGCTGTTAACGTGATGACCGGTATATTTACCGGACGTTCTCCAAAAGACAAATACATCGTTTACGACGAGAAAACCAAAGATACAGTATGGTGGGCCGAGCAAGCAAAAACATCCGACAATAAACCGGTTGACCAGGAAACCTGGAAGAAATTGTACAAGCTTGGCGCCAAACAGTTGTCAGGAAAAAAACTTTATGTAGTTGACGGCTATGCCGGATCCAATGAGGATACACGTCTGAGTGTCCGTTTTATTCTTGAAGTAGCCTGGCAGGCTCATTTTGTCAAAAATATGTTTATCCGGCCTTCAGAAGAGGAGTTAGAAAACTATGAGCCGAATTTTGTAATGCTCAATGCTGCCAAGACGATTAACCCTGATTGGAAATCAATGAAACGGATGGATGGCGTGCCTTTCAATTCTGAAAACTTCGTAGCCTTTAACCTAACCGAAGGCAAAGCGGTAGTTGGTGGCAGTTGGTATGGTGGCGAGATGAAAAAAGGTATTTTTTCAATTATGAATTATTATCTCCCATTGAAAGGGATTGCAGCCATGCACTGTTCAGCAAATGTTGGAAAAGATGGCGATACAGCTATTTTCTTCGGTCTGTCGGGAACAGGCAAAACCACCCTGTCAACCGATCCAAAAAGGGCACTTATCGGCGATGACGAACATGGCTGGGATGATGAAGGTATATTTAATTTTGAAGGAGGCTGCTATGCAAAATGCATCAATCTGGATAAAGAAAGTGAACCGGATATTTACAATGCCATTAGACGCGACGCCCTTCTTGAGAATTTAAGCGTAGATAAAAATGGCAAGATCAATTACGATGACGCATCTGTAACGCAGAATACGCGTGTTTCTTACCCGATTTACCACATTGACAATATCGTCAAACCGGTATCAAAAGCCGGGCCTGCAACAAAAGTGATCTTCTTAACCGCAGACGCATTTGGAGTGATGCCCCCCGTAGCCAAACTTACACCTGAGCAAACGCAGTACCATTTCCTTTCTGGTTTCACAGCCAAACTTGCCGGTACTGAACTTGGGATTACTACTCCAAGGCCCGCATTTTCAGCTTGTTTCGGGGCCGCATTCCTAACGCTTCACCCCACCAAATACGGACAGGAACTGGTTAAGCGAATGGAAGAAAATGGAGCCGAAGCTTATCTGGTTAATACAGGCTGGAATGGAACCGGAAAAAGAATATCAATCAAGGATACACGTGGGATAATCGATGCGATACTTGAGGGATCGATTGAACAGGCAGAAACGAAAACATTGCCTATTTTCGATTTTGAAATTCCAACTTCCCTGCCGGGAGTTGATGCCGGTATTTTAGATCCACGCGACACTTATTCCGATACCCAGGAATGGTATAACAAAGCAGAAGAACTGGCCGGACTGTTCATCGCCAATTTTGAACAATACACTGACAATGACGATGGAAAGGCGCTGGTAAAAGCAGGGCCGCATAAATAGAAACCTGATATAACTTTTTTGATCCCTGGCAATTCATCGCAATTATCAGGGATTTTTATTTGCATT
>JAUXBM010000007.1 GCA_030619415.1 Chlorobiota bacterium | reverse complement strand
CTGCAAGATTATGATTTAATTTTTATTGATGAGGCCCAAAGAATTTCAAAAATAGGCTGGGGACTGAAAATACTCATTGACAACTTACCCCAGGCGATAATTGTTGCCAGCGGGTCTTCCTCTTTTCAACTTTCTTCCCGGGTAGGTGAGCCTCTAACCGGTCGTAGTATTACCAATATGTTGTTTCCTGTTTCTGTTACCGAGTTAAAAAACCAATTTGGGGGAATGTATATTTTCCAAAACCTTGAAAACTTTTTAATCTTCGGAATGTATCCGGAAGTTTTGGATGCTGGAAATAATAATGAAAAGGTTAGCTATTTGCACGAACTGAGAAACGCTTATATGCTAAAAGACATTTTGGAATTGGAAAATATCAGAAACGCAGATAAATTATACGATCTGTTAAAACTCCTCGCTTATCAAATTGGAAATGAAGTTTCTTTGAGCGAATTGGGGAATGCATTGGAAATGTCGAAACAAACAGTGAGCAGGTATCTTGATTTGTTGGAAAAAGCTTTTATTGTTAAAAGAATAAGTGGATACTCTGGTAATTTGCGAAAGGAAGTTACAAAAATGCATCGCTATTATTTTTTCGATGTAGGCTTACGCAATGCCATCATCAACAACTTTAATATGCTCGATCAACGAAATGATATTGGAATGTTGTGGGAGAACTTTATGGTCATGGAAAGGATCAAAAAGCAACATTACAACAAAATATTCAGCAACAATTATTTTTGGCGTACTTACGATAAGAAGGAAGTGGATTTTGTAGAAGAAAGAAATGGGAAGTTGTACGGATATGAATTTAAGTGGAATCCCAAAAAAACAAAAATTCAAAAAGAATGGTTAAACACCTATGCCAATGCGAGCTTTGAAATAATTAATAAGGATAATTTCTTGGGTATGTTGGAGTAAGTCTGTTTTCTTAAACGTTTAATCCGCAATCTGAATAATCCTGCTTTCCCCAACCTCCAGGTCAAACCAAAAAACCAAATCATCATCTGCGGTTTTTTGTTTTGGCTCCAAATTGTCGACCAATACCAACCGGGATCGGGTGGCGAAAGAAAGCCCTTTAATTTCTTCGTTGCTGTTATTGGTCACTTTTATCCTGCCATCCTGTAATATTTCAAAATCTACCTGCTCAACAGCCAGTTGATAATCCAGAAAATCATGGATAGTCGCAATGTTCAACTTTCCCGAATCCCTGAGTTTTGCCATTCGCTCAAGGGCTCTATTAAACCCGTTTCGTGCTGCGACAACCCCATTTTCATCGCAATACCAAAATCCTTTTTCAGAATCAACCCAGGCAGGATAGCAATGGTTCATTTCCACGGACCAGCTTTTTACAAACTCGTTAAGGATTGTCTCGTTGAAATGAAAATCCCACTTCTCATCATGATTAATGAAGATCACACTTTTGGTAGGCCAGTGATAAATTTCTGATGTCCGTGTTGTGTGCTGCCAATAATCAGGGTTCGGTAAAAAATCTCCAAAACCATGAAAAGGCTTGTCGATAAACTGACCAAACTGCCAGTCATCAAAAGTCAGGAAATCTTCATAATAGGGATTCCAGAAATACTTTATTTGATTTTTATCCCAAAGTCTTCCGGAATAATTAGATGATCTTTTCGTAAATCCATCACAAACAAGATCCTCACGATTATTTTCCGCATGGTTGTTATATCCATGATCAATCCATGATGGTGATCCAAAATGCTTATTCATGTAGCGCAAAGCCTGCCTCATAAATCGCTTGTTCGAGGTGAATTGTTCAGGCGTATGGAGGCAAATGTCGTGACCCGTTTTTTGAATTTGTTCCAGGAAATCCTGAAAAGCCGAATCAGTCTTTATTGCACTTTCCATTTCCTGAAATTCACCGTTCGAAATTTCAGCATTCGTAATCTTGTCAGGATTGTGATAAAACACACTTTTGGTGACGGGAATATTGTATTTCACAAATCCACCAATTGCATTTTCTGATTTGGTTATTTTCTCCGACCCAAAATAAACCGCACGGTTCGTTCCGATATTTGTAAAATCAGCATGCTCAGTCCAAATATAGGTGGCCAAAAAACCATTCGGATTTTTCATGAAACGGGGAAGGTGACTAATTTCAATTCCTGCAAAAATGGAAAATGAATATGTTCTTTTTTGGGCTCTGCCATAATTGCTTTCCGACCAATCTTCAATCAAATCAGTCGTATCGTTATTCAGGGGAAAATGAAGAAAAGGATGATCTTTATTGTAATCCAGATTGATCCACAATTGATTATCTATCGTATTTAGCTGCAACGAGGATATCCCCGGCTGATGATAGATCAGCCATGAATTGATTCGTTTCCCGAATTTAGCACCCTGCTTGCCGAGCCAGTATTCCTCCTGAAAATCTTCAATTTCTGATTTCCGGTTTGCCCGGTAAACCTCAACAACCTCCTGTCCGCTCTGAAGAACTAATGACTCCCGTCCTACAAGCTGTGCGGATTTGTATTTTTCTTCCACAAAAAATTCGATATTCGGGCTTTCCTGATCACAGGTCAGTATTATTTTCAAATCGAGACCGGCACTTTTCGCGGTAAAAATTAAATTCGATTTTCCTTTTTTTAATTTTACTTTATGAAGTGTTAACGAAACATCCCTGACAAGATCAGCACCTCCGGAATTTCTCTCATCATGATACCAAATATTGTTAATTAAATACTGCCCTGATTTGCTGATTACACTGAGGCTCTTACTTTCCTCATTGTAGAAAACCGAGTAAAATTTGTTGCTTATTAAGAGCCGGTCCGTTGTATCGGCAGGCTTCACATTAAACAATAAAACATTGGGAATAAAAGAAGGGTTTGGTAAAGGTGTAAATTCAAATTTTAGGTCATCGATAGCAATACTGTCCTGCTCATCGTTGTTCCACAAATAGGCTTTAATGATTCCTTCATTGGTGACAGCTCCCGGGATTCGGAGTGAATCAGAGAATTGAAACCACTTATCAGCTTCATGCAAAACCGGTGAGAGTTCAATAGAACGCCACAATAAGTCACCCTTGTCGTTAATTACAGTAATAACAAAAACAGCCCTGTCATTTTTCACATTGCTTTTGACCCATCCACTCACCTTCATCGAACATGTTGTTCCCTTTATTTCTTCCGGGAAGGCGCTTTCCAGTCCCAATCCGTAAGGAGAATCAGTCTTTAAAATAGCATACTGGTGACCTGAATGTGCATATCCACTATCAGTCATTACATTAATCCACCTTGATGAAAAAGTAGAATCCTCCAGGTTATTAAAATAGGTTTGTGAAAAAAGAGGAAATTCAATAAGAATTAAAATAACAAGCAGGAATAAAGCAAGACTCCTATTGTAATCATGAAACCCGAAACCCGAAACCCGTAACATTAAATATACTCCTTCACCTCAATTTCTGCTTTAGAAATTTTATAGCCAAACATTGCCAGTGCTTCAACATCGTTAACAGAAGGGTAAAGTGCGATAGGTGCGATGCTTCCAATTCTCATTTTTACATTTTCAAGGAAACGAGAACTGTCGAAAATAATGCCGGTAAGAATGATCGCATCCACCTTTCCTTTTAATGTGGCCACATGCGAGGCGATCTCCTTTGAAATTTGGTAAGCCAAAGCAAAAGAGACCATCTTGGCGGTTTCGTTTCCTTCAGCTATCATCTGATTGATCTCGTTGATGTTGCTTGTGCCAAGGTAGGCTTTGTAGCCCCCATTTTCAGTGAGTAAGTCTATGACCTCTGCCTGGGTATATTTTCCGCTAAAGCACAATTCTACCAATTGTCCCATGGGCAAAGTTCCTGTGCGGGTAACACCGAAAGGCCCACCTCCATCAAATGCCTGGTTCACATCTACAACACGTCCCTTTTCGTGGGCACCAATTGATACTCCCCCGCGGCCAATATGGCAAACAATGAGGTTGAGTTCGTTGTATTTTTTATTAACAGCCTTCGAGTATTTAAACGCAACATATTTGTGGTTTAAAGCATGGAAGACTGATTTATTTTCGAATAGTGGGTGCCCTGTAAATCGAGCTTCATCCGATAACTCATCAATAACAACAGGATTGGCGATGTAAGCACGTTTGCCAATTTGGCTGGCAAGGTCAAAAGCAATCAGCCCGCCGAGATTTGTAACATGCTGACCGATAATATTTCGCTGCAGGTCTTTAACCATGACCTCATTAACATGGTAGGCCCCTTCCGAAACAGGCTTCACCATGCCACTCCGGCCCATGATAACTTCCATCGATTTAAGTGGAATGTTGTTTTTTTCAAGCTCCTCCTTAATGAGGTTCATGCGGTATTCTTTTTGATCGAGTACTGTTTTAAAAACAGCGAGCTCTTCTTTGGGATGGCTGATACTCTTCATGAAAACAGGTTCAATGTTCCTATAAACTGCCATCTTGGTTTTGTGGACTTCGGGGTAAACGACAAGGATATTATTGAATGCCATGAGTGCAGGATTTTGAGGGAATAAAATTAAGGAATTAAATGATAGTCAGAAGCAATATTGAAACCATTGTTATTGTCCTCGCCAACATTTTTACATATTTCTCCTATACTGCCCCCCAACATGAAAGAGTGCATTGGTAATCTGCCCGATTGAAGCATATTTGGTGGCTTCCATCAACGCATCAAAAATATTGTGGTTCGAGACTGCCGCGTGTTGAAGCAGTTTAAGTTGTTCGACTGCTTCATGTTCCCATGTTTTATGCAGATGGTCAAGCATATTGATCTGGTATTCCTTTTCCTCAGTAGTTGCCCTGATCACCTCACCCGGAACCACAGTGTGTGATTCTTCTCCCTGGAGGAATGTATTCACGCCAATAATCGGCATCTCGCCTGAATGCTTCAGGTTTTCGTAATACAACGACTCTTCCTGGATTTTACTTCGTTGGTACATGGTTTCCATCGCGCCCAGCACGCCGCCCCTTTCGGTGATGCGGTCAAATTCCATTAAAATGGCTTCTTCAACCAGGTCGGTCAGTTCCTCAATAATGAATGAACCTTGCAAAGGATTCTGGTTTTTAGCCTGCCCCAATTCATGGTTGATGATCATCTGAATGGCGATGGCACGGCGAACCGACTCTTCAGTTGGTGTGGTAATGGCCTCATCGTAAGCATTGGTGTGCAACGAATTGCAATTGTCATAAATCGCGTACAATGCCTGCAAGGTTGTACGAATATCGTTAAAGCCAATTTCCTGCGCATGAAGTGACCGACCCGATGTTTGAATATGGTATTTTAGTTTTTGCGAGCGGTCGTTCGCATTGTATTTCAGCTTCATGGCTTTGGCCCAAATCAACCTTGCCACACGCCCAATGACGGCATATTCAGGATCAATTCCATTTGAGAAAAAGAAAGAAAGATTTGGCGCATATTTGTTTACATCCATGCCCCTCGATTTGTAATATTCTACGTAAGTAAATCCATTGGCTAGAGTAAAAGCAAGCTGGCTGATCGGGTTGGCACCGGCTTCGGCAATATGATATCCTGAAATGGAAACACTGTAAAAATTGCGCACCAGATTATCAATAAAATACTCCTGGATATCACCCATCAATTTGAGTGAGAAATCTGTAGAGAAAATACAGGTGTTCTGCGCCTGGTCTTCTTTTAGGATATCGGCCTGAACCGTGCCCCTTACCGACTGTAGAGTTTTATGCTTAATCTTTTCATATACGTCTTTCGGCAAAACCATATCGCCCGTAACACCAAGCAACATCAAGCCTAGCCCGTCATTGCCTTTTGGCAGTTTACCCTGGTAAGATGGGCGGTCAGTCCCTTTCTCTTTATAAAGTTTTTTGATCTTGTCATTGACTTCTTTAACCAGGTTATTTTCCTTGATGTAAATCTCGCATTGCTGATCGATAGCCGTATTCATAAAATAGCCCACAAGCGTTGGTGCAGGCCCGTTAATGGTCATCGAAACAGAGGTTTTTGGATTCGCGAGGTCAAAACCGGAATATAGTTTTTTGGTGTCATCAAGGCAGGCGATTGAAACACCCGCATTGCCTATTTTCCCATAAATATCGGGTCGGCGATCAGGATCCTCACCGTAAAGGGTAACAGAGTCGAAAGCCGTGGAAAGTCGTTTGGCCGGCATACCTTCCGAAACGTAATGAAAGCGCCTGTTTGTTCGTTCCGGCCCACCTTCGCCGGCAAACATTCGTGTCGGGTCTTCGCCTTCTCGTTTAAACGGGAATACACCCGCTGCAAATGGAAATTCCCCCGGTACATTTTCTTTCAATATCCATTTTAATATCTCACCCCAACTCGTAAAAGAAGGCATGGCTACCTTCGGAACCCGGATATGAGAAAGCGATTCGGTATGTGTTTCTACCTTAAATTCCTTGTCTCTTACCCTGAAAATGAAATACTCATCGCGGTACTTTTTCTTTTTCTCTTCCCAGTGTTCCAACTGCTGGTTGTTTGCCGGATCAAGTTTTAAAACCATGTGATGATAAATATCTCTCAGTTTTTGCGTCGCTTTTTCGTCGCCCGATTCTTCGAGCGCTTCAATAGATTGCTTGAGGCTGAATAGTTTTTGGGCGATCTTACTCTGGTTGATGACCCATTCATTATAACCCCTTACTGTATCTGAAATTTCAGATAAGTAACGTACCCGCCGTGGAGGAATAATGAATATTTTTTCCGGAATCTCACCTTCTTCATGATGTTGTGAAAGAAAATCTACTGATGTTTTTTCCTTTATTTTTTTGAGAAGGTTTGCAAATAAATGATTCACACCGGGATCGTTGAACTGGGAAGCAATCGTCCCGAAAACAGGCATCTCATCTACATCCTGATCAAACAGCAGGTTGTTGCGCTGATATTGTTTCCTTACATCGCGCAAGGCATCCATCGCTCCTCGTTTGTCGAATTTGTTCAAAGCAATGATGTCAGCAAAATCAAGCATATCTATTTTTTCCAATTGCGTGGCCGCACCGTATTCGGGAGTCATCACATACAACGAAACATCGCTATGGTCAATAATGGAAGTATCTGATTGCCCAATCCCCGAAGTTTCGAGAATAATCAAATCAAATCCGGCAGCATGTGCGATGGTTTCCGCATCTTTCACATACTTGGAAATGGAAAGATTCGATTGACGAGTAGCCAACGAACGCATAAAAACCTGGGGTGTGTCGATGGCATTCATACGGATACGGTCGCCTAGCAGAGCCCCCCCAGACTTCCGTTTTGAAGGATCCACCGAAATAATAGCGATTGTTTTTTCAGGAAATTCACTATTAAAACGTCTTACGATTTCATCAACCAGTGATGATTTACCTGCTCCACCGGTTCCTGTAATACCAAGCACAGGTGACTTTTTTGTTTTGGCGATTTCAGCCAATTCTTCAATTAACGGGTTGACTTCACCAGGGTTATTTTCAGCCGCCGAAATAAGCCTGGCAATAGAAACATAATCTTGCTTTACGATATCATCAACCGTTACTTGTACATTTTTCCCGGTAGGAAAATCTGATTTTTCCAAGAGGTCGTTGATCATGCCCTGCAAGCCCATCTTCATGCCATCGTCAGGTGAATAGATACGGGTGATGCCATGTTTGTGAAGTACTTCCACTTCATCCGGCAATATAACGCCACCACCACCGGCAAAAATCTTGATATGGCCACAGCCCTTTTCTTTGAGCATGTCGTACATATAAGTAAGGTATTCCATGTGGCCTCCCTGGTATGATGTAAGAGCAATTGCCTGCACATCTTCCTGGATAGCTGCATTTACAATTTCATGTACCGAACGGTTGTGTCCGAGGTGAATCACCTCTGCCCCGCTAGCCTGGATAATGCGCCGCATAACGTTAATCGCTGCATCGTGGCCGTCAAAAAGAGAGGCTGCTGTAACTATCCTTACGTGGTTTTTTGGTTTGTAGATTTTTGGTGCCTGCATAATGCTTTTGCTTTTTTGAAGAAAGGCAAAGATAAAGAAAGTTTGGGGTTGTGTTTTGCTGATTAAGACCATAATAATTGAGTCGTCAATCACGAAGAATTCCTTATCTTCGAATCTTTAAAATACCAAAAACCAGCATCATGTTAAAACAAATACTTTTCGCCTTTTCAGTACTTATTACACTTGGTGTTTTTGCCTGGACGATGAGCAGGCTTTTCAAATATTTCAAGTTCACAAAAAAGCATCCTTTATCTGATTTTGGAAAACGGTTTTGGGTTACTTTCAAGGTAGCTATTTTGCAGGAAAAGATACTCAGAAAACCCGTCATTGGCTTTATGCATGCACTGGTGTGGTGGGGGTTTGTCGTGATCATTTTTGGGAGCATCGAAATGATTATTGACGGGCTGTTTGGCACGGATAGGATCCTCAGTTTTATGGGGCCTTTTTATGATTTTATGATGGCTTGCGGCGATATTTTTGCACTGATCATTACCATTGCCATCCTGGTTTTTCTTTTCCGCAGAATTTTTATGCACGTAAAAAGGTTTTACGGGCCCGAAATGAAACCCATCTCAAAACTGGATGCCAACGTAGCACTTACGATGATTTTAATTTTGATGGTCTCTCTTCAACTAATGAATGTTGACTACCTTTTGTGGACAAACTCAATAGGTGAAACGGCTTTCGGCGTTTACCCGGTTAGTCATTTTATTGCTTCATTTTACGATGGCACCTCGGCCGAATCGGCATGGGTTGGCTACCAGGTAAATTGGTGGATCCACATCCTTGTTATTTTTGTTTTCGCAAACTACCTTCCCTACTCAAAACATTTTCATGTATTTATGTCGGTACCCAATGTTTTTGTGAGTAAAATAAGTCCGCTTGGCTATGTTGACAATATGCCAACCATTACCAAAGAGGTAAAATTGATGATGGATCCGGATGCGGCTTTTTCAGATGCTCCGGAAGACGAAGGTGAGCCCGAAAGATTTGGAGTATTAGATGTGGATGATACAAACTGGGTAAATTATTTTAATTCGCTTTCATGCACAGAATGTGGTCGATGTACTGACGTTTGCCCGGCTAATATTACGGGAAAACTTTTATCTCCCCGTAAGGTAATGATGGATACACGGGCCCGGATGAAAGAAAAAGGTCCGGGCCTGATCAAAGATGGAAAAGCATTTGATGACGGCAAACACCTGGTAATGGATTTAATCACTGAAGAAGAATTGTGGGCCTGTACGATGTGTAATGCCTGTGCCCAGGAATGCCCGGTAAACATCAACCAGCCTTCGCTGATACTTGACATGAGAAGATATTTGGTGATGGAAGAGTCGAAAGCGCCTTCGGGTTTGAATACGGTTTTTTCAAATATCGAAAACAATGGTGCTCCGTGGCAGTTTTCACCCGAAGATAGAATGCTGTGGGCAGATGGCCTCGATGTGCCTTTGATGGCTGATAAACTCGCTGCAGGCGAAAATCCGGAATACCTTTTCTGGGTAAGTTCGGCAGGTGCATTTGACGATCGTTATAAAAAGGTTACCCGAGAATTCATTAAAATACTCAATTACCAAAAAGTTGATTATGCGGTCTTGGGAACTGAAGAAACCGATAGTGGAGATATCGCCCGACGTGCAGGAAATGAAATGCTTTTCCAGATGCAGGCGATGATGAATATTGAAATTATGAATGGATATGAAGTTAAAAAAATCATCACTGCCGACCCCCATGATTTCAACACCTTAAAAAATGAATACCCTGATTTTGGAGGCAATTATAAAGTTATCCATCACACGCAATTTCTGCAACAATTGATTGACTCAGGAAAGATTCAAATGAACGGTGGAGACCTGAAAGATAAAAAAATCACTTTCCACGATCCGTGCTATCTTGGCAGGGGTAATAAGGAATACGAAGCTCCACGCTCTGTTTTAAACGCCATTCCATCAACGAAAGTGGAAATGAAACGAAACAAAAGCTTCGGCCTCTGTTGCGGTGCTGGAGGTGGGCAAATGTTTAAAGAAGCCGAAAAAGGCGACAAAGAAATTTTTATCGAACGAACGGAAGAAGCCCTCAAAACAGGTGCCGACATCATTTGTACAGCCTGCCCATTCTGCATGGTGATGATGACCGACGGCATCAAATACAAAAATAAAGAAGAGGAAGTGAAAAACTATGATATTGCCGAATTGGTGAGCATGAGTTTGGGGTTGTAAACCCCTCCGGCCTTTGGCCACCTCCCCTTAAAAAGTGGAGGAGTGTTTAAAGTTTTAAATTAGGTTTTGGAAATCTACAACTCCCCTCTTTTTCAAAAGAGGGGAAAGAGAAAATTGACGCCAGACAATTTTATCAGGGGAGGTCTAATGCGGCTCAACATCCTTCTGGCAACAAGCCGGAAGCCGGTCGTGTGCCTTTTGAACTGCGACCATTTCATCCGCATCGTAACCAATCTTTGTTAGTGCTACTTTCAAGTCCTTCACCGTTGTTTTCCCCTTTTTGTAAACTACAGTTAGAATCTTAGTATCCAAATCAAGCTCGACAGATTTCACTCCTTTTTCAAAAGACATATCGTGCTCAATACGTTCTTTACACATTCCACATACCGCTGAAGTTTGAATTTGGACGGTGTCGTATTTGCTACTCTTCTCTTCGGGATTTGCAATCCGGATTTCTGATGGTTCAGTTTCAAGCGAGGACGCTTGAAACGGTGCGATTTGAAGAACGAAAGTGTTCTGGATTTCAAATCCATTTCCCTTTACATCCAGATTACAAATCTGGAAGAGCGCTGTGATAGTTAATAATAATGTTACTCTTTTCATGTCTGTTTTATTTTAATATTACTCTAATTCCTGCGTAAGCCTTTATACCCATTATTGGCCCCCAAACAATGGTAGCATCAAAATACTCACCAAAAGGGTTTCGGGGTGAAATAATCGGGTTGTCTTGTTTATAGTTGGTGAGATTTTCGCCTCCAAAATAGAATTCCCAACGTTTGAAATATTTTGTCACCTGGGCATTAATAATGAAGTAAGAAGGTGAACGATCAGGTCGTTGAAATTCCGGGGGGTTAAACGAAGTATTCGGAAGCCGCGAATCTCCATTTAACTGGGTGTTTAAATCAAATTGCCATTTTCGAAGATTGGTAACATACGACAATGATAACAAGCCTTTGTACCTGTTAACCATATCCTGTTCTACCAAATTATGGTTAATTGTCGTTTTTACATCATTGTACCTAAAGGCAAGTAAAATATCCAGGTTCTTAATTATTTCCCACCTTACTTCTGCCTGGAAACTGGTTGAATATGACCTCCCATCAAGGTTAGATATGTAAATGAAATCAGGGTAAGTATCCCTGTTAACAACAACCTGTGTTTGAAAATTGGTATAAAACAGGTCAAACCCCAAAATCAATTCCCGGTCGCTAATGGTGAAATAGCGATTATAACTGGCACCAAAATTCCAGGCAGATTCTATATCTAAGGGTGCTCCAATCACTACCTTTCGGGAGGTGTTAAATAAAGCAGAATTTTCGGCAATCACATTTGCCGGATGGTATCCTTTTCCGGCACTTACCCTGAATATATTCTGATCGTTAAACGAATACCTGAGGTTAAACCTTGGTGTAAATAAAAAGCCAAAAATATTATGAAAATCGCCCCTGATCCCGGCAATAATATTCAACTTTTTCCCATCAGAATAAGTATATTGAAAAAATGCTCCAGGCACACTTTCTGTCCTGGCGAAAGCACTATCATTCAAAACTTCATTGTAATTGTCATACAAATAGCTGATGCCGGTGGTGTATTTATGCGCCACATTTCCGATGTAGGACTGGAAGATCAGGTTCCCATAATAAGAGGTCTCTTTCGCATCGTAATCTGTTAATCCGAAGAAGGACTTTTGCTTATGCATTATAAATTGATTCTGAAAACCAATACTAGTAAAGTCCCTGTTCTTTAGGATGTATCCAAGCTTTAACTCCGACTCAAAACGATCAGTATTTACACCAATACCATACCCGTTTGTTTCGGTTCTTTCATCGTTCGGGTTAAAGGTAACCTGTCCACCTCTCCTGTCCTCGGTTAAATACTGTACGCCAAATCCCAGGTGGATATTATCTGTTTTGTAATTCCAGCGGTTATACACATTGATCTGGGTAACCAATGGCATATCCAGAAAAGTATCGTCATTAAAGTCGTGTTTCATACTGTTGTTCTCCCCATGAAGAAAAATCATCGTGCTCCAGCGATCATTAATTTTTACACTTGCATTCAAATTACCTTCAAATTTCCCAAACTGGTTTCCGTAAAGATTTAAAAACAATTTCTCACTTTTCTGCGGCTTTTTCAATTCAAGATTTATTTGACCCGTAATGGACTCATACCCGTTAATTACCGAAGAAGAACCCTTGGAAACCTGGATAGACTGTAACCAGTCGCCTGGATAATAACCCAAGCCATAAGGTTGGGCAAGTCCACGAAGATTGGGTATATTTTCTTCCATAATTTGTGTATACCTACCCGCCAGACCTAGCATTTCGATATGCTTAGCGCCAGTAACCGCATCAGCATAACTAATGTTTACAGTTGCACTGTTTTCAAAGCTTTCAGAAAGATTACAACAAGCTGCCTGCTTCAGTCCCTGACCACTTATCGACTCGATAGACCTTGTATTTGCACGCGAAACAAAACCTCCTTTTTGTCGGGAAACCACTTCAACTTCAGCCAGTTCTTTCTGTTCTTTCATCACAATATTGAACAATGTACTATTTACCTCTGTAACGGGAATAGTATCATTCTGATAACCCACAAAGCTAAAGACCAAATACTGCTGTTCAGTATTGTTCAATTCCATACTATAAAAGCCTTCCTGATTGGTGACCGTACCATTTGTGGTATTTGCCTGGTAAACATTGGCCCCAATGAGCGGTGATTTGCTATTTTCTAAAATCTCATAAACGTATCCGCTGACTTTCTGCGAATAAGCATCAAAAGTGACTGAAAGAAAAACAACAAGAATTGATATTAATTTTAATTTCATTTACCCTTTTTATCATTAATATTATTAAGGTATATGCTCAATAAGCAAATACCGCGATTGCCCTCGAACTAATAAATCCAGGACTTAAAGAAAAAAGAATTAAATGAGTGGCGGGTCGATTTTTACCCGGTTGAACAGTCTGTATAAAGGTTGTTTCGGTTTCTTTAAAACAGGGCTTAGCTGTTGAATAGCCAAACAATGATCGTTTACATCATCCTGTTCACAAGCCTGTATTTCAAGCTCATTCGCAAAACATTCATTTTCTAGTTGTTCTTCGTTTGGTTCAAGAAACCATTCCGACAAACGGTAATAATTTAATTCCGTTTCACAACAATTGCTTTCCCGAACATCTGAATTACAACCTGATCTGGTTTTCGGCGTATCATCGGTATCACAACAACCATAGGATTCTGCAGGGACTTCTTTAACTATTTCACTACAACATTGATCTACGGAAATTTCAATTGGGCGTGTTTCGCAGTGTGAACATTCGTGTGTATAAAATGTAAATCCTGTAGTGCTTATCGCAAATGTTAATACGGTTACGACAACCAATAGTTGTGATGCTATTTTAGAGATGATACACATATTGCATGAAATAACAGGCTGCGAAAATAGCAACAAAAAGAAGAAACACTTGTTAAATTATTCCTAATAAAAATCCAGTCCTGAAAAATCAGCTATTTTGTTGTTAAACTGCGAAGTGTTTTTTCCATAAATACATCTAAAATTTATACATTTGATAGTTTTTAAACCCAACATTATGGAATACCAAATTCTGAAAACAGAGATAAGTGACGGAATAGCTGTCGTTACCATCAGCAGGCCGAAGGCGATGAATGCGCTTAACACCAGGTTCTTTAACGAAATGGACAGTTTGGTGGCTGAGATTAATGCCAATAATGATGTTCGTGTGATGATAATTACAGGCGAAGGAAAGGCCTTTGTTGCCGGTGCTGATATTGCCGAAATGGTTGACAAAGGCAGTGAGGCCGGCAAGGCATTTTCAAGATTGGGTCAAAATACCTTTTCAAGTTTTGGCAAGATGAGCATTCCTGTCATTGCAGCAATAAACGGTTTTGCATTGGGCGGTGGACTTGAACTGGCGATGGGCTGTGATTTTCGTATTGCCAGCACCAAAGCCAAATTTGGGCAACCGGAAGTAAGCCTGGGCTTGATTCCGGGATATGCCGGAACACAAAGACTCCCACGATTAGTTGGCATGGGTGACGCCCTCTACCTTTTAATGACCGCTGATATGATTGGCGCAGAAGATGCCCTGCGAATTGGGCTCGCGCAGAAGGTGGTGGAACCTGAGGAATTGATGGAAACGGCGACTAAAGTCGCCGGTACGATTGCTTCAAAAGGCCCGGAAGCAATTAAAAAGTTAAAGAAAATTGTAAGAGATGGGGTAAATACGAGTCAAATAAAAGGTGAAGAACTGGAAGCTGAAGAGTTCGGGTCATTATTTGGCGAAGGAAAGCAAGGAAAAGAAGGGATGCAGGCATTTTTGGAAAAGAGGAAACCGGAGTGGTAGTTTAGACCTGAGAAGCAAGACCTTAGACCTAAGACAAAAAATATTTGATAACTAAGAATGAATAAATAACACAACTAATTCCTCGTCTGAATCAGGGGAGGTGTCCGAAGGACGGAGGGGTAAAAATTTAAACATCAAACTTTAAACATATTAAAATGACGTACGAAGAAAGATTACAAAATGTATCGGTTCTGGGTTCAGCCGGAAAAATGGGCAGTGGCATTTTGTTGCTTACCGCTGTTGAAATGGCCGACCTTGCCTTAAAACCGGAGAACAAGGACAAGTCCTTTGTTTTGAACGCCATCGACGTATCCCCGGAAGGCCTTTCCGGACTGATGAAATACCTGAAAGAACAGGTAAGAAAGGTCGCCGAAAAAAAGACCGTCTTGCTGCGTAAAATTTATGCAGACAGGGATGACCTGGTAGAGAATTACGACATCATCGATGAGTACATTTTCGATGTGATGAATGTGGTCAGGCCATCTACTGACCTGGAGGCAACCTATAACTCGAACCTTGTTTTTGAGGCAATCATCGAAAACAAAGACCTGAAGGTTAAATTGCTATCACAGATCAACAACAACAGTACGACCGATCCGTGGTTCTTTACCAATACTTCCTCGGTTCCAATCAATATTTTAGAAACCGGGGCCGGACTGGATGGGAAGATCATTGGGTTTCACTTTTACAACCCGCCGGCTGTGCAACGTTTGGTTGAATTGATTACAACAGACAAGACAACTGATGAAATCAAAGAATTTGCGCTCACTTATGCTAAAAACCTCAGGAAGACCATTGTTCCATCGAACGATCATGCAGGCTTTATTGGCAATGGCCATTTCATGCGTGATGCCATTCATGGAATGAATGAAGCAGAAGTCCTTGCCAGGGAAAAAAACATTCCTCTTTTCCAGGCCATTTACATGATCAACAAAGTTTCGCAGGATTATCTTGTAAGGCCAATGGGAATTTTTCAACTAATCGATTATGTAGGTATTGATGTGGTCAGTTTTATCATGAGTGTCATGAATCCTCACCACGAAGATGAAGAGATCAGCCATCAACTGTTAAACAAAATGTTGGAACAGGGTGTGAAGGGAGGCCAATATTCAAGCGGAGCCCAAAAAGATGGCTTCCTTAAATATAAAGGAGGACGTCCAATGGCGATTTGGGATACACACAAGCAGGAATATGTTGAACTGGAAAAATTCCAGGATGATTGTAATGAGATGTTGGGCAGCTTACCTGATTCGGCGGTTGCCTGGAAAGCAATTGTACGGAATAAGAAAAAAGAGGAACTAATTGCTGCCTTCGTTAACGACCTAAAGTCAATGGAAGCATTGGGCGCGAAGCTGGCTATTAAATATGGCAAACGTTCGAAGGAAATTGGCGAACACTTGGTAGGGCAAAGCGTTGCACACAATACTGATGATGTAAATACCGTAATGCTCACCGGTTTCTTTCACGCATATGGTCCTGTAAATAATTTTTTTGATTAAAATCTGAAATCATGAAAAAACTAAGAAAAAAAGTATATATGACAGCCGGTTACAACACCGTTTCCCTGGGAACCGGCCGCAGGGAATTCCATCCAAAAAAGCCCCGTCCGGGTTTGGAACATTACATTAGCGAAGCCGGAAAAGGTGTTCTCAAACAAATAGGCGGCGCCGACAATGTTGACGAATCGGTGATTGGTAATTTTATGGCAGCCCGATTTAACAAACAGGCCAACTTGCCTGGTTTTGTACCGATGATCGATGAAAAACTACAGTGGAAACCCGCGGCAAGTGTTGAAGGTGCCTGCGGTTCAGGTGGACTTGCACTCACTTATGGAATTCGTTCGGTGCTTGCTGAAACAGCAGATGTTGTTCTTACGCTGGGCGTAGAAGTTCAAAATACGGTAAAAGCCATTTACGGTGCCGATATACTTGCAGGTGCCGGCTGGTATCAGAAAAGGAAACAAGGCCATGCCTATTTCTTCCCCGGCCAGTTTAGTGACCGTGCAGGTGTTTATTACGAAAAGTATGGTTTCGATAAAGCCCGAAAAGGAATGGCCCGCTGGTTTGCCAATGCCATGGAAAATGCCCGCCTTGACGAAACAGCCCAGGAACACCACAATACCTTGCCCGATCCTTACGCACTGGCATTAAAAATGAAGCCCAATGGCGCAGCTTTTGTTGACCATCTGACTGTTCTTGATTGCTCAAAAGTTTCTGATGGCGCATCTGGCATTGCCATTTGTTCAGAAGAAGGATTGAAAAGAATAGGGGTTGATAAAAAAGATACTGTTGAGGTGATGGGATGGGCTCAGGTCATTCGAGATATTACCAACGAACCGGCTGATCCTGCTGAACTGGAAGCCATTCCCCGTGCAGCCAAAGAAGCCATGGAAAGCGCGGGTGTAACCATTGATCAAATAGGAACGATCGAAACCCACGACTGTTTTTCAATAGCAGGTATTCTTGCTGTGGAAGCATTGGGACTGGCACCAAAAGGCAAAGGTGCCGACTGGGTTGCAGAAGGAAATACATCAAGAGATGGTTATATGCCTATGAATACTACCGGAGGTTTAATTGGGTGGGGTCACCCAACAGGTGCAACCGGGGTTCACCAGGCAGTCACTATCTGGCAACAACTAACCGGGAAAGCGAATAAAGCACAAATTGAAATTTCGGACGACCGTCCGTATGGTATGACAATCAATATGGGTGGCGATGATGTTACAGTTATCGCTGTCGTATTCAAGAGGGGATAAATGTTGATTGTAACATTGAGAGCCATACAATTTTGTGTGGCTCTTTTTTTTTATTATTGTTGTCATTTAGAGCGAAAGTGAGAAATCTCATCATTAGAGATTGTATTTCGCTAAATTAAATGGAGACTAGATTTCTTAATGGAGATCCCTCGTGAGCCTCTGGCATCACCAGGAATGATATTCAATTAATCACTAAGTATAGTCACTATAACTGTCCTCTCCTGTCGTGGCCCGTCGAACTCACAAAAGAAAATATTCTGCCAGGTTGATAAACCCATTTTTCCATTGACTATCGGGATGGTTTCGGAAGGTCCAACCAATCCGGCCTTCAAGTGTGCATCCCCGTTTCCATCCTGCTGGTCGTGCAACCAGACTCCGCGTGGTATCAACTTTTGAAGCAAATGAACGACATCTGTTTGTACAGAATCGTCCCAATTTTCCTGGATCATAACAGCCGCTGTTGCACCCTGTGCATAAACATTTACAAGGCCTTGTTGAATTCCTGACTGTTGCACCACATTTTCTACCAAACGGGTGATATCGTAAAGTCCCTCCCTGGCTGTCGTCGCTATCTGAATTGTTTCCTGCATAATAAAACGAAATTAAAAATAAACTGAATTGCGACCCTTGCATATTTTGTTTGTCATTATATTGCGTTGACGGAAACAGATTCGCTTTTAGCCG
>JAUXBM010000096.1 GCA_030619415.1 Chlorobiota bacterium | reverse complement strand
GTCAGAGTTGAGTACTTTTCTTATCGTTCTATTCCCTGGCTCAAAATAGAAGGCATTGTTAGCGAAGGAAAAATTACCACTAAACAGGTTTACATCCATAAAAACCCTTGTGCCGGTTAGAAAAGCTGGATTTATAGCGGCTGAAGAAATACCACTGTAATTGCTAAAGGCAACGCCCAGCATTTCCTGACCGCTTGCCTTCAAAACGACAACTAGTAAGAATGTTAAGATAATCTGAGATAAATACAATCTCAACATTTTCATCCTCTCCCGCCCACTCAAAATCAATATCATCAGAAATCTATTTCTCCAGAATCTGTTATACAAACCTAATACTAAAAGGTTGTCTCTTTTCAGGACTTCTAGTTCTATATTAACATCCTTCTGTTTATTAGTACCCGAAATTAAAATAATTGTACATGATAAGAATATCTTTTTCTGCGAATAAAAAAATCAGGTTAATAATTCCTTTTCAGATAATCATTAATATTTTAAGGGTGCTCACCACTTACGTTTCCTGAATTTTGCCTTTTCCTTATCGCTATAACCAAACTCGGTGTTGGCACACGGGTACATTGGTTTTTTTCGGCATGAGCCTTTTCCAAAACTAAACTTGAAAGAAAAATACAAGTCCATCCCATTTAAATCAGCAATACCCAGGTAAGTTCCTATCCGCTCAGTACCAATTGTAAAGAAATAAAACCGTGCAGCAAAACCTACCCTGGGGTAACGATACTCAAACAACGAGAGCGGCAAACTGAATTCAAAATTTTTCGTTTCCCATCTTGGTACAATGGCCAACTGGGCCGGGCGTCGTAAAGTATGCATATTAAACCGAACTGGTTGTATCCACATTGCCCCAACATAAAATTCCTCTTTAAAATCAAAATGATAATCGAATTGAACACTTACAGCCATCGGCAGGCCAATTTTTATTTCACTGGCACGGTAGGAAGAATCTGGATCACCATAAAATAAATCACTTAATTCAGAAACTACCTTGTTTACATTGTCAAAATTAATCGTGTCGAAATTTTGCCAGAACACAGATACATCATCATAACCATGCATTTGCGCATTATTTTTGTATTTAACCCGGCCAATATCTATAATAGAAACGCCGATTCTGTATATATAATCTTCGTAGCGCTGAGCACATGGCTTCTCAAAACGCTTGTTATCAACATATTTTCTTTTAGTATAGGTAACACCGATGTCAAACCCCATACCCTTGCCTTTGAAAAAAGGATCATGCATAGGCATGTCATTATTATTATAATCAACAGGCAAAGCAAATCCAGCTGTTGCATTCAGGTTTTGAATATTTAAAGTAGTGTCGTTCAACACTATATATTTCGCGTTATTTACTTCAGCATAAGCCCCGGCATAGCCCCAGAGAAATTTAAGTGAGGCACCGACGGTAATTTGATGGCTAAAAGAATGATACACATCGTAGGCGTAGCTTAATCCTATTTCCATCCAGGCCTGGGTAGAAATGTCGGTGTTATAATCGTCAAACGAAATATTTTGTAAAGGTTCGTACTTTAGCTGTTCATAGGCATGAATTGGGATCTCATAGGGTATCCTGTTTCCAGAGGTCATATAACGTACGCCGGTTGTTAAGGCAAACGCATGATCCCCGTACTGGAACATAGCTGAGGGACCAAGAATGCGTAAATTGGTTGTAGCCAGTTTTAAATCCTTGTTTTGATACAATAAGTAATTATCATTTCTTTCGCCATAAACCGGGAATTTGATATCTGAGCCTAATAATTCCCAAATACTAAAATCAGATCCAGGGATATAGGCTATGGTATTTCGCACAAAATAGCCAGATGAAAATACGTTTACCTCCAGGTAATTTCTGGTGTTTGTCATGATAGACGGGTTTATCAAAGAACCTGTAAGTCCATTGTAATTACCCATTGTCAGACCCAACATTTCCTGCCCGCTCAGGTATGATCCATGCAGCGCAAAAAGACCAATAACAAACCAGCTTAGAGAATTTTTCAAAGACAACTTTACAAACATATAACCACTCCCATATTGGTTTCAATATGAATTGTCAAATATAAACTTTTAGGAGCAGAAAAACTGTGATAAACAAAGGAGGACGCTTTCGATTTCAGGATACCCAAGATTTACTGATACATGATGTCTATATAAATCAAACAAAACATCTTCCGTGGCACAACATGTCATTGTTGCAGGTTTTGATTTAACGAATCACAATGGCAAACAATTTGAAGGACAAAATTGTACTATATTTGCAGCCCAAATTTTCGGTGCAAATTAACAATGCGGATGTGGCGAAATTGGTAGACGCGCTAGACTTAGGATCTAGTGCCGCAAGGCTTGGGGGTTCGAGTCCCTTCATCCGCACTTATTCAAAATAACAATCTATAAATGAACATTACCCAGGAAAGTAATGGCGCTCTGCAAGCCATCATCCACATCAACCTGAAGGAAGAAGATTACCTCGATTCAGTAAACAAACAATTGGTCGATTACCGAAAAAAAGCTTCAATGCCAGGGTTCAGACCGGGCAAAGTGCCAATGGGCCTTGTGAAGAAAATGTACGAAAAAGGTGTTGTTGTTGAAGAAGTTAACAAAGCTATTTCTGAGGCACTGAATAATTATATCCTTGAAAACAAGCTGAATATTCTTGGTTATCCGCTACCTAACGCGGAGAAAACCGCTAAACTGGATTTTGACAATCAAAAAGAGTTTGATTTTTATTTCGACATTGGCCTTGCACCTGAATTTGAACTCACACTTTCAGAGGATATCAAAGTACCTTATTATAAGGTGAAAGTTAAAGATGAAGATATCGACAAAGCCATTGATGATATTAAACTACGGTTTGGAACGGAAGAAAATCCTGAAACAGCTGAAGAAACTGATGGTTTACAAGGCAGATTCTCAGAATTGGATACCGATGGAAATCTTGTGGTAGGTGGAGTTGAACACACTGCCTATTTTAGGATTGAAGATGTCAAACTAAAAACAATCCGGGCAAAATTTGTAGGTATTGGTTCTGGCAAAACGGTGGATTTTAATTTAATGAAGGTTTTTAAAGATGAATCAAAAGTTGAATCTTTGTTACACCTTCACGATAAGCCAGCGGATAAAATGAATGCTGATTATCGTTTCGAAGTCGAAAAGGTAGTTCGTTCGAGCGAGGCAGAATTGGGTGAAGAACTTTATAAAAAAGTATTTCCAGCTGAAGATTTTAAAACAGAAGAAGCGTTTCGCGACAGAATAAGCAGCGAATTGCAACAGCATGGTTCTCACGATTCGGACCGTCAGTTTATGGCAGATTCAGTGAATGAATTGATGAATCTTACAAACCTTGATTTACCTGACGAATTCATGAAACGTTGGCTGGTTGAAAGCAATGAGGGTAAAATTACCGCTGAACAAGTTGAAGAACAATACGGCAGTTACGCGAAAACAATTCGCTGGCAACTGATCGAAAGCAAATTGCATGAAGCTTTTGGAGATAATATAAAAGTGAGTGATGAAGAGGTTCGTGCCAAAGTTCGCGAATATTTTCAGGGAGTAAGTGGCCAGGTAGAGGCAAATCCCCAGGTTGAACAAATCGTTGACCAGGTATTGAGCAACAAAGAAGAAAGACAAAGAATTTATGTTGGCATACTCGACGAAAAAATCACCAAATTATTTAAAGAAAATTTAAGCTTAAAAGAAAAGGAAGTTGATTCAGTGAAATTTGCTGAAATCGCTTCCAGCACAAAATAACATGACTATGAACAGCAGCAACGAATTCAGAAATTACGCAGTTAAACATCACGGCATTAGCAGCTTAACGCTTAGTAGATACAACTCAATATATGGAAATTATATTTCACCAACCATTATCGAAGAGCGTCAGATGAATGTAGCGCAGATGGATGTTTTTTCAAGGTTAATGATGGACCGGATTATATTTCTTGGTGTACCCATCGATGATTATGTAGCAAACATCATCCAGGCACAATTGTTATTCCTCGAGTCGAACGATCCTTCACGCGACATACAGGTTTACCTGAATACACCCGGTGGTTCGGTCTATTCCGGCCTCGGCATTTACGACACTATGCAATATATAAAACCTGATGTAGCCACAATTTGTACTGGAATGGCAGCATCAATGGGTGCGGTTTTACTTTGTGCCGGAACCAAAGGAAAACGGACGGCCCTCAAGCATGCACGCATCCTTATTCACCAACCTATGGGTGGCGCTCAGGGTCAGGCATCAGACATCGAAATTACAGCCCGTGAAATCCAAAAACTGAAAAAAGAATTATACGAAGTAATCGCTCTGCATTCAAACCAGCCATACAAAAAAATATGGGCAGATTCAGACCGTGATTATTGGATGACTTCTGCAGAGGCGAAAAAATATGGGATGATTGATGAGGTGTTATTGAAACACGAAAAGTAATATAACCGTATAACCAATTTTGCACTAAATAATCTAAAACAATATGGCCCGGAAAAAAGAAGAAAAATGTTCGTTTTGCGGACGGCCAAAATCGGAGACTACCTTGTTGGTTTCGGGACTTGAGGGGCAGATATGCAACTTTTGTATCGACCAGGCTAAGGTTATTCTTGAAGAAGAAAACGTCGGGGAGTTTCAGGCACCTGATATTAAAAAATCGGTTTTAAAACCTGCTGAGATAAAGGCTTTTCTCGACAGATATGTGATAGGCCAGGATGAAGCGAAAAAGGTCCTTGCAGTTGCCGTTTACAACCACTACAAACGCATTGCGCAAAAATACGATGACAATGAAGTGGAGATTGAAAAATCAAACATCGTGCTGGTAGGAGAAACGGGTACCGGAAAAACCTTACTTGCCCGAACAATCGCCCGTATGCTTCATGTACCTTTTGCCATTGCTGATGCAACCGTCCTTACCGAGGCAGGATACGTTGGCGAGGATGTGGAAAGCATTTTAACAAGACTGTTACAAGCGGCTGATTATAACGTAGCTGCTGCTGAAAAAGGCATCATCTTTATTGATGAGATCGATAAAATTGCACGAAAAAGCGACAATCCATCCATCACACGTGATGTATCTGGTGAAGGTGTTCAGCAGGCTTTGCTAAAGTTATTGGAGGGCTCAGAGGTTAATGTTCCCCCACAGGGAGGCCGTAAACATCCTGAGCAGAAAATGATTACAGTGAACACAAAAAATATTTTGTTTATCGCTGGTGGCGCTTTCCAGGGAATTGAAAGGACCATTGCTTCGCGCTTGAGGACAAACGTTGTTGGGTATGCTTTTGCAGGGATCAATGACGAAAATGTTGATACCGAACATTTGTTGCAATACATTGCACCGGGCGACCTGAAAAAATTTGGTTTAATTCCTGAAATTGTTGGCCGTTTACCTGTTCTTTCCTATTTGAACCCACTTGGAAACGATACGCTCAGAAGAATATTAATTGAACCAAAAAATGCTTTGACAAAGCAATTTAAGAAGTTGTTTGAAATGGATGACATTGAACTTACATTCGACAGCAAATCACTCGACTATATTGTTGAAAAGTCAGTAGAATTTAAACTTGGGGCCAGGGGTTTGCGGTCAATCATGGAAGCAATACTGATAGATGCCATGTTTGAATTACCATCAAACCGCAGAAAGAAAAAGCTAAATGTATCGTATGATTATGCTGTTAAAAAATTAAACAAAGCCAGTATCGCGAAACTCAAAGCAGCCGTATAAATCGCATCCAAGGCTAAAAAGGCATTATCTTTGGTATTTGCCTTTTGGATGAAGAAACTTTTTTCCATACTATTCCTGATTCTTGGGATCATTTGCACTGGTTTATCTCAGCAGACCCAATATACCGGCGTTCACGCTAAAATAATTGATGGAGATACAGTTCCTCAGATTAGACTTCGGGAAGTAGAAGTTATTTCGCTAAAAATTCCCAAATCAAAAAAAGGAAAACGGAAACTATCCAAGCTGGTGAAAAATGTCAAAAAGGCATATCCATACGCACGGATAGCCGGAATTCAGCTTAGAAAATATGAGTATATGCTTACCAATGCTGAAAGCGATAAAGAACGGAGAAAATTAATGAAACAGGCCGAGCAGGAGATTAAAGATAAATATGGTAACGAACTTAGAGACCTTACTTTTTCGCAAGGTATAATCCTGATCAAATTACTTGATCGCGAAACCGGCGAAACATCATATAAACTGGTGCAGGAATTAAGAGGGAATTTTACAGCCTTCTGGTACCAGGCATTCGCCCGCTTGTGGAAATTCAATTTGAAAACAGAGTATGACCCTGAAGGTGAAGACAAACAAATTGAAACAATTATAAAAATGATTGACAGGGGACAAATATGACAATGCTTTTTCCTGAAATCAACAATATTATTCTGCACTCAATATCCAATAATAAAATCATCGGTAAACTTTTTTCAGTACTTTTAATTTTATAAAAACAGCATCAGCCAGCCTATCTAAAGTATTGCAATAATGATCCTTAAAGAGTTAATACGGGAATTTTTAATCTTCTTTCATTTCGACTTAACGAAAAACCTGAAATACGACAGGCAAACTCAATTGGTTATGAAACGCGTCATCACGAAAAATTCAAATTGCGTGGATGTTGGTTGCCATAAAGGTGAGATACTAAGGGAGATAAACAAACTGGCACCGAATGGTCATCATTTTGCTTTTGAACCAATTCCGGAGATGTATAATTCGCTCAAGGAAAAGTTCACGAACAATACAGTTTATCCGTATGCATTAAGCGATAAAAATGGCAAGACCACCTTTCAGTTTGTCAGGAATGCCCCGGCATACAGTGGAATAAAAAAGCGTAAATACGAAATTGAAAATCCTGACATACAAGAAATTGAAGTTGAGATGAAAATGCTGGATGATGTAATCCCGGCGAAAACAAAACTGGATTTTGTAAAAATTGATGTTGAAGGTGCAGAATATGG
>JAUXBM010000075.1 GCA_030619415.1 Chlorobiota bacterium | reverse complement strand
GCAACGCATAGCCATACAAAGCGTGCTTTGGAAGCAGGCGCTACGGCTGAAGAAATTCGTCATTGTGTACTGCTTCTAACCAATACCATTGGCTTCCCGGCAGTGATGGCCGGTTTAAGTTGGGTGAATGATATTCTTGATTAAGGAATTAATTGTTTAACATCTTTCATCGAAAGACCGATGCGCTTGCGGTTTATCTCAAGCGATATAACTTTTACCTTAACATGCTGATTTAGTTTAACAAAATCAGCAGGATTACCTATATATTCATCGGCAAGATTGGAAAGGTGAATTAAACCATCCTGTTTAACACCCACATCAACGAAAGCGCCAAAATTGGTGATATTGGTCACAATTCCAGGCAGGGTCATGCCTACTTTCAGGTCATTAATTTTAAAAATATTTTTTGCAAACTCAAAAGTTCTGGCCCTCTTCCTTGGGTCCAGTCCAGGCTTTAACAGTTCCTTTTTAATATCAATAAGCGTGGCTTTTCCATTGTTTTTGTCTTCAAAGTCTTCAAAATTAATTTTTGCAATTGCAGCATCATTGCCTATGAGCTGGTTAATCGATATACCTGCCGTTTTTGCAATTTTTTCAGCCAGGGGGTATTTTTCCGGATGAACCGCGCTATTATCTAAAGGGCTAATTCCATTTTTAATTCTCAGAAAACCGGCACATTGTTCAAACGCCTTTTCCCCTAGTCGAGGTACTTTTAATAACGACTGTCTGTCAGAATAGAATCCGTTTTTACTTCTGTAATCCACAATATTTTGTGCCAGTTGCGGACCAAGTCCTGATACATAGGTTAAAAGATGTTTGCTTGCTGTATTTACATCCACGCCCACTTTGTTCACACAACTCATTACGACCGCATCCAACGAGTCTTTCAATAATTTCTGGTCAACATCATGTTGATACTGACCTACGCCGATGGATTTGGGCTCAACCTTTACCAGTTCAGCAAGAGGGTCAACAAGGCGCCGGCCAATAGAAATAGCACCACGCACTGTTACATCGTACTCAGGAAATTCTTCGCGTGCAACGGATGAGGCAGAATACACCGACGCCCCGGCCTCATTGACTACAAATACCTGTATTTCGCTTTTAAAACGAATTCGGCTAACCAGGCTTTCCGTTTCCCTTCCTGCTGTTCCATTACCAATAGCGATGGCATCTATTTTATACTGCTGAACGAGGTTGCTTATCTTGCTCATCGCCATTGCTGTTTGCGATTGTGGTGGATGGGGAAAGATATTGACGTTATGCAGCAGTCCACCATGTTCATCAAGGCAAACTATTTTACACCCTGATCTGTATCCCGGATCGATCGCTAACACCCTTTTATCACCCAATGGAGGCGACAAAAGCAATTGTCTCAGGTTTTCTGAAAACACTTTAATGGCTTCTTCGTCAGCGGTTTGTTTTAAAGAAGCCGACACCTCGTTTTCAATAGCAGGGGCGAGGTGACGTTTGTAACCGCTTGAAATCGCTTTTTTTATATGTCCGGAATAATCACTTTTAATAAAGAGTTTGTTGAGTTTTTGAAGCGCAATTGACTCGGGAGGGCGTATTTTCACCTTGAGAAATCCTTCCTTTTCTCCTCTTCTTATGGCAAGCAGACGGTGCGATTTGCAGCTATTTAGGGGTTCTTCATAATCAAAATAGTCCTGGTATCTTTCTGCTTCTTCAGTTTTTGATTTCACAACCTTTGATTTGATCGTGGCCTGATTTTGGAATAATGACCTGATTATTTTACGGGCAAGCTGGTTTTCATTAACCCATTCAGCCATAATTTCACGGGCACCTTGCAATACTTCATCTATCGTCTTGACTTCTTTTGTAATAAATTGTTTGGCACGCGAGTCAATATTGGTTTCTTTCTGTGCCATAATAATTTTAGCAAGCGGCTCCAGCCCGTGTTGCCTTGCAATTTCTGCTTTCGTTTTCCTTTTGATTTTATACGGCAGGTACAGGTCTTCGAGTGTATTTGGGTCAAAAGTTTGTTGGATAGCCGTTTTTAAATCATCCGTCAATTTACCTTGTTCAGCGATGGTTTCGAGGATAGATTCTTTTCTTTTTTCCAATTTGTCCAGTTTCGCGAATAATGCATTTATCTCCCCAACCTGGACTTCATCAAGGTTTCCGGTTACTTCTTTTCGGTATCTCGAAATAAAAGGAATTGTTGCACCCTCCGAGAGCAAGGTTAATGTTTTCTTGACTTGTTGGTTTGAAACACCAGTTTCATTCGAAATAAAAGGAATTATCGTGGCAAGCATACATGAATTATTTTGCTGCTCAAAGGTACATAATCTGAAAATATAAAACTCTTTTTGCTGTTTTTGTAATATTTTTGCTTGCTATTGTAAAAATTGTGTATTTTTGCAAAAGTTTTAACAGAATAGTATCTGTGTATTTAAGTACCCTTCAAGAAAAAATCTCCCTAATACTGTATAAGTTTAGTCGAATTATTTGATCTCAAGACACTTGCCGCGCAGGACCATTCCAAATACAATTTTTATTATTAAATTTTAAGTAAATGAAAGAAGGAACAGTAAAATTTTTCAACAGATCCAAAGGCTTTGGTTTTATTAAACCAGACGATGGTGGTCAGGACATTTTTGTTCACCAGAATGGATTGATTGACGAAATTCGTGAAGACGACAAAGTAAAATTTGACGTTGAACAAGGAAGAAAAGGATTAAATGCCGTTAACGTTCAGTTAGCTGACTAATCATTTTTGAAATTGACAAAAAAAAGCCATCCAGTTGGATGGCTTTTTTTATGGAAAAAAATTAGCGAGGGTATAAATAATAATCCTTATTAATAATTATTTATAATTCAGCTAGTTAGCATTATTGATTTGACTACCTTTGCCACACATTAAAAAATATATTTTTGAATAACTTTGAAAAACTAGGACTCTCTCAATCAACTATTGAAGTCCTCGATAAACTCGGATTTGTAGATCCAACCCCCGTTCAGGAAAAAGCAATCCCGATGTTATTGGGTAATGATCCAACTGATTTTATCGGAATTGCGCAAACAGGAACGGGCAAAACGGCTGCGTTTGGTCTTCCTTTAATAGAGTTGATCGATACTGATAACAAAGCCACACAAGTGCTTATTATGGCTCCAACACGTGAATTGGGTCAACAAACAGCTCAGCAATTGGTTAGTTTCTCCCAAAACAATAAACGCCTCAATGTAGAAGTGGTATATGGTGGTGCGGCCATTGTTAATCAAATTAGAGCCCTTAAAAAACCTACGCAGATCGTTGTGGCTACGCCCGGACGGTTGTTAGATTTAATTAACCGCAAAGCCGTTAAACTTGATAACGTAAGATATGTTGTTTTGGATGAGGCCGACGAAATGCTCAATATGGGCTTTAAGGAGGATATCGATGAGATTCTGTCGCATACCCTCGAAGACCGTGTAACCTGGCTGTTTTCGGCAACCATGCCTCCTGAGATTCGAAGAATTGTGAATAAATATATGGAAGCACCCCTAGAAGTTTCTATTAATACCAAGGAGAAAGTCAACAAGGATATAACGCATAAATATGTTATAACCAAAGTAGCCAACAAATTATCCTCGATCCGGCGTTTCCTGGACATCCAACCTGACATGCGTGGTATCTTGTTTTGCCGCACCAGACGCGAAACACAGCAAATTGCAGATGAACTAGGCAATATGGGATATGGCGTAGAGGCACTACATGGCGATCTGTCCCAGGGTCAACGTGATGCCGTAATGCGACGGTTCAAAACCCGGTCGATGCAATTACTCATTGCAACGGATGTTGCCGCACGTGGTATTGATGTTAACGATCTCACACACGTGTTGCATCACACGCTTCCTGACCAATTGGACGGTTACACGCACCGCAGTGGCAGGACAGCACGTGCCGGTAAGAAAGGTGTTTCAATTGCTTTTATCAATCCACGTGAAGGAAAACGAATCGCAGAACTCGAAAGAAAGATCAAGGTTAAGTTTGAACGCATTGAAGTGCCGAGTGTTGAAGAATTAAAATCAAGCCGTATCAATAATTGGGCTAACCTGATCATTAATACAGAGATTGACGAACAGGCCGAAAAAATATTATACAACCTTCATGGTCAGTTTGCTCATCTCAGTACAGAAGACCTACTTAAAAGACTGATAACAACGCAGTTAGATCATATAATGATTCAGTCTGATAATTTTAAGGGTGGGGTAGAGGTCGATCTCAACGAAACTGCAGGTGAATCACGCCGGGAATCAACAAGAAATCGTGATAAAAGTGGATTTAATCGTTACTTCGTTAACATCGGACTGATTGATGGTTTGACAAAAGGGGACCTTATTCATTATTTATCGGATGTCTCAGGTATTAAACGCAAGTCTTTTGGTGATTTGAGTATGCAAAAAAACTGTTCGTATTTCGATGTGGACAATAAAGATGACAAAGGACTAAACAAAAGTTTTAGAGGTGTTGAAATTGAAGGCCGAAGTATTCGTGTAAACAGGGACGATGAAGGGAACAAACGCCAAAACACCGGCTCATCACATAGCAGATTTAAAAGAAAGCGTAAAAAGTCAGACAAAGAATTTCGTCGAAGCAGGAAGAAAAGGTATTAATTAGTGTAATTCAATTTTACCTTCAAATACCTGCCGGTATAAGAGTTTTTAATTTTTTCGAGGTCCTCAGGAACACCTTCAAAAACAATTTCACCGCCTCCGTCACCACCTTCGGGGCCGAGGTCGATCAACCAGTCGGCGGATTTAACCACTTCCATATTGTGTTCGATCACAACTATGCTATGTCCCCTTTCGATCAAGGCATTAAAGGAATGGAGCAGTTTGCTGATGTCGTGAATATGCAATCCTGTTGTGGGTTCATCGAAAATAAATAAGGTTCGTAAACCATTGCTTCCTTTCGACAGGAAATAAGCGAGTTTTATGCGCTGTGCTTCGCCACCACTCAATGTATTTGAGGGTTGTCCAAGTCTCAGGTATCCAAGGCCAACTTCTTCCAACGGCTGAATTTTTTCGATGATCTTTTTAAGGGTGGAATTTTTATTCCCGGAGCCTCCAAAAAAAGTGAGCGCCTGCGATACCGTCATATCAAGAATATCGGTGATTGACTTTTTATCATACTTGATCTCGAGCACCTCGTTTTTAAATCGTTTGCCGTGGCAGTCATCACAGGTCAGGTAAATATCCGCCATAAACTGCATCTCGACCTTAATCACACCCTCGCCTTCGCAATGCTCACATCGCCCTCCGGGAATATTAAAAGAGAAAAAGCCTGGTTTGTAGCCCCTTAATTTGGCCATTTTCTGAGAGGCGTACAATTGCCGGATGTCATCATACGCTTTTAAATACGTGGCCGGGTTCGACCTGGAAGAGCGTCCAATCGGGTTTTGGTCGATGTACTCAACAGCCGCAATGCTATCGATATCGCCATCAATCATTCCAAACTTTCCTGTCTTATCTGCATATCCGCCAAAGCGCTTTTTCAGGGCAGGATATAGAATCTGACCCACCAATGTCGATTTACCTGAACCACTAACGCCTGTGATTACATTCAGCGTATTCAAAGGGATTTTCACATTGAAATTCTTCAGGTTGTTTTCGATGGCACCTTTTATCTCAATATAATCCTTCCATTTGCGTCTCCTTGCAGGAACAGGTATCTCTTTCCTTCCCGTGAGGTATAATGCAGTATAACTTTTATCATTATTCTGCAGCTCGTTAAATGCCCCCTGGAAAACAAGGTTTCCTCCATGTTCGCCGGCATCAGGACCGATATCGATAATCTCATCTGCCTCTTTGATAATTTCTTCATCGTGTTCAACAACAATTACGGTATTGCCTAAATTTCTTAACCTTTTCAACACCCTGATTAAGCGTTCTGTGTCGCGGGGATGAAGACCAATACTTGGCTCATCCAAAATATACATAGATCCTACCAGGCTGCTGCCCAGGGAAGTAGCAAGGTTGATTCGCTGAGACTCACCACCAGATAAAGAATTCGACAGGCGGTTCATCGTCAGGTAGCCTAAACCAACATCATTCAGGAAACCGATCCTGTTATCAATTTCTATCAAAAGACGGCTGGCAATTTTTTTATCGTGTTCGTCCAGTTTGAGTTTGTGGAAAAACGCCGAAGCTTCATCCAGTTGCATCTGGACAATTTCTGAAATAGATTTTCCACCAACTTTAACATAATTTGCATCATTCCGCAACCGGGTACCTTTACACTCAGGGCATTTGGTTTTCCCACGATATCGCGAAAGCATAACCCTGTATTGTATTTTATAGGTTTGCTCCTCAACATACCTGAAAAACGCATCAATACCTTCAAAATACCGGTTACCTGTCCACAATAATTCCTTTTCCTCTTCGCTTAACTGGAAATAAGGTTTGTGAATAGGAAAATTAAATTGATAGGCTGTGGCGATGAGCTGCTCTTTCCACTCCCTCATTTTTTCACCCTTCCAGCAAGCGACGGCGTCATCGTAAATTGATAAACTTTTATTGGGAATAACAAGATCCTCGTCAATACCAATCGTGCTTCCAAATCCCTCACATGTTTTACAGGCGCCATAAGGGTTGTTAAAGGTGAACATATTCACAGAAGGTTCTTCGAAATTGATGCCATCCAGCTCAAACTTATTTGAATATTCCTTTTCAAGCAATTCGCCATTTTCTTCATAACTGATTTTACAGATACCATGGCCTTCGTATAAGGCTGTTTGAACAGAATCGGCAATACGCGCACTCAGATCATGGTCATCTTTATCGATCAGTACCCGGTCGATCAGCAGATAATAACCTTTGGATTTTGTTTTAGCATTGATCTTTTCCAGGATGTCTTCAATTCGAATCACTTGCCCCTTATTCATGAGTCGGCTGAAGCCTTGTTGCATCAATATCTGAAGTTGCTGCGACAGTGTACGTCCACCATTCAGGTGAATAGGGGAATAAATTAACACATACTTTTTTTCTGGTAATTGGAGAAGTTCATCAGCAATATCAGTTACAGTATGTCTTTTCACCAACCTCCCGGAAATAGGGGAGTAGGTTTTGCCAATTCGCGCAAAAAGCAACTTGATATATTCATAAATTTCTGTGGAAGTGCCAACCGTCGAGCGGGGATTTCTTGTCTTTACTTTTTGCTCGATGGCGATTGCCGGCGATATACCATGAATGGCATCCACATCTGGTTTGTCCATTCGCCCAAGAAACTGCCTGGCGTATGAGCTAAGGCTTTCAACATATCTCCGCTGCCCATCAGCGTAAAGCGTATCAAACGCGAGTGATGATTTACCCGAGCCGGAAAGCCCGGTAATCACTACAAATTTTTTGCGCGGGATAGCGACACTCAGGTTTTTCAGGTTGTTAACCCTTGACCTGACTACGATGATATAATCTTTGGGATTGGCTTTAGCTATATCCATTGACATCGGATAAAATTGAGGCGCAAAATTAGAATATTATTTGCTTTTGAAGTTAATGTGCATATATTTGCATAATAGAATAACAAGTTTTTATTTTTCACCAACCTTAGGAGGACGATTATCGAAGAAAAATTACCCTTTTTGTATTAGGAACAAAATAGGTAAAGATGAAGGCAGAACCTTTAAGTGAAAAAGTATTGATCCGTAGTTATCTTAACGGTGATCAATCCAGTCTCCAAACCCT
>JAUXBM010000118.1 GCA_030619415.1 Chlorobiota bacterium | reverse complement strand
TGACCATACGACAATGGCCAGGTACCATACTGTTCCCTGTTTAAGTACGACAATAAACTGATCGCATCTTTCGGATCATTTTCATTGATGGGCGTATTTGCATTGGCCCTGATTACGAGGATGAAAAATGACGAGTAACCAATCAGGATAAATGTTAAAGCCAATATGGAAGTATTCAATACTGTCTTTCCATTTTTTCTTGAATAATATAAACCTCCCAGTATGGCGGAAGTAATAAAGATGAAATAAATAACAGTTCCTGAATTAAAAGGCAGTCCAATAGTGTTTACAAAGAACAATTCAAATTTTCCGGCAAGCTGAACGATGCCCGGAATGATAATATACATGATTACCACCAGGATCATTATTGATAGTATTCCTGCACCCACAAACCCCTTATGAGAATACTCGTATTTTTTAAAGTAATATACATAAACGATAGCCGGAATTGCCAATAAATTAAGCAGGTGGACGCCTACTGATAATCCAATCATGTAGGCAATCAGCAACAACCAGCGATAGCCGTGACGGTTGTCGGCGACTTCTTCCCATCGTAAAATGGCCCAAAATACAATGGCCGTAAAAAAGGACGACATCGCATAAACTTCTCCTTCACCGGCTGAAAACCAAAACGAATCTGAGAAAGCGTAGGCAAGTGAACCAACAATACCGGCACCAAGCACGGCCCATGATTGTCCTTGCGACATAAGTGGGTTGGCCGGGTTAACGAACATCTTTTTGGCCAGCATGGTAATCGACCAATAAAGGAATAGAATTGTAAAACTGCTTGAGAGCCCCGACATAATATTAATCATCAGGGCAACTTTCTCAACATCTCCAAATGCAAACATGGTAAAAAACCTACCGAGCAACTGGAAAAAGGGAGCTCCTGGAGGGTGTCCTACCTGCAATTTATAAGCTGTGGCTATGTATTCGCCACAATCCCACCAACTGGCAGTGGGCTCTAGGGTTAAAAAATAAACGGTGGTTGCGATGGCAAAAACTGCCCATCCGACAATATCGTTGACTTTCTTAAAATTATCCATATACCTGAGGGAATTATGCTAATTAATTGACCGGGCGAATTTAACACATTTAGCTTAACACTATTTTCAATCTTAAAGTAAATTAACAGTTTTTAAATTTTGTTTCTGTTTTTAAAAAATGATGTATCTTTGCGCGCCGATTGTCCGATGGTGTAATGGTAGCACTGCAGTTTTTGGTACTGCCTGTCAAGGTTCGAATCCTTGTCGGACAACAAAATGGAGGAAAAAGTGGAGGGGACGATAGTCCCCTCTTTTTATGAAGATGATTAATAACGAACAAATAAATAATATTGTTGAAGCTTACCTTGAAGGTACTGATAAATTTGTTGTAAAACTTACAGTTAGCAAGGATAATCTTATCAACCTTTTTGTTGATGGTGATCATGGTATAACCATTGACGACTGTGTGAAATTAAGTCGCCATATTGAAAATAGCCTTGATAGGGATGAGGAAGATTTTGAGCTGAGGGTATCATCTGCGGGTATCGATTTACCATACATGATGTTGAGGCAATACACAAAAAATATCGGCAGAAAAATTGAGGCCAAGCTAAAAGACGGCACTAAGAAACGAGGCGAGTTGGTATCGGCTGACAGTGAAAAGATTGAGATCATTGAAGATATCAAAGGAAAGGGGAAAAAGAAAAAAATAGTTCCTGGAGAAAAACTGGAGATCCCAATGAGTGAAATCATGGAAACGAAATCGATAATAGTAATTTAAAAAGACGACAATAAAATGGATACAATTAACCTGGTAGAAACCTTTTCTGAATTTAAAGAATTCAAGAATATTGACAGAGAGACCATGATGCATATCCTTGAGGATGTGTTTCATAGCATCCTCACAAAAACCTATGGAGAAGAGGCCAACTTTGATATTATTGTCAATATCGACAAGGGTGACCTGGAAATATGGCACTATCGCGAAATTGTTGAAGATGGCGAAGTTGAAGATGATGCCCTGCAAATTGCTTTTTCTGAAGCCATCAAAGTAGAGCCGGATTTTGAAGTAGGTGAAGATTTTTCAAAACAAATATTTTTAGAAGATTTCGGACGCCGTGAAATCCTGTCAATCAGGCAGAACCTTGTTTCGAAAATTCTGGAATACGAAAAGGACAACATTTATCGTAAATACAAAGAAAAAGTAGGTGAGATTGTTACAGGCGAGGTTTACCAGGTTTGGAAAAAAGAAATTCTTGTACTTGATGATGAAGACATTGAGTTGATCCTTCCAAAATCGGAACAAATACCTTCTGATTACTACCGCAAAGGCGATAGCATCAGGGCCGTAGTATCAAAAGTAGATTTACGCAATAATTCGCCTGTAATCATTCTATCGCGTACTTCGCCGGCATTTCTCGAAAGGCTTTTCGAAGCGGAAGTCCCGGAAGTTTATGATGGGCTGATCAGCATTAAAAATATTGTACGTGTACCGGGTGAGCGTGCTAAAATTGCTGTTGAATCATACGATGACCGCATCGACCCGGTGGGTGCCTGCGTGGGGATGAAGGGTTCCAGGATTCATGGTATTGTAAGGGAATTGAAAAATGAAAACATCGATGTCATCAATTTCACGAACAACAAATCCTTATATATTCAACGTGCATTGTCACCGGCAAAGATTTCATCGATCAAACTCAACGAAGAGAATGACCGGGCTGAAGTTTATATGAAGCCCGACCAGGTTTCGCTTGCAATTGGGAAGGGCGGTTTCAATATTAAATTAGCCGGAAAACTGACCGGGTACGAGATTGATGTTTACCGTGATACTGACACTGAGACCGAAGATGTCGGTATGCAGGAGTTCGATGATGAAATCGATCAGTGGATTATTGATGAGTTGAAAAATATTGGCTGCGATACAGCTAAAAGTGTACTTGAATTAGACCCGGCAGAGCTCGTAAAAAGAACTGACCTTGAGGAAGAGACAATTCTAGAGGTGCTCAGGATACTGAAAGCCGAGTTTGAATAAAAGTAGTAATTTTGCGCGATTCTTGAAAAAGAGATATAGATTATAGAGGTTAAAATATGGCGGTTACAAAAAGACCAGTAAGATTAAGTAAAGCTGCACGGGAATTCAATATTAGCTTGGATTCTATCGTTGAATTTTTGGCAGGCAAAGGATATGAGGTCGATCGTAGTCCCAACTTCAAGCTGGACAGTGAAATGTATGATTGCATTACCGATGAATTCCATGATGAAAAAGCGGTGAAAGAAGTTGCCTCTACGAAAGGTCTCGAATATCTGGGTAAAGAAACCATTTCTATTGCTGACGTCAAAAAGGAAGATAAAAGACAAACCGATGATTTTATCGATAGCGAAATATACATTACTGATATAGCAGTTGGCTATTCTTCTGAAAAACCTGTTATAGAACCGAAAAAGGAAACTGTTAAAGAAGAAGCTGAAGAACCGGTAGCTGAAGAGAAAATCGAAGAAAGTAAGGAAACTGAAGAATCAGAACCGGAGGTTGAGGCGCAAACGACCGAAGCGTTAGAAGATAAACCTGAACCGGCGCAGGAGGAAGAAGATAAATCAGGTATTAAAGTTGTCGGAAAAGTTGACCTTGACAGCCTGAATCAAAAAACCCGTCCGCGCAAGCTTAGCAGGGAAGAAAAAAAGAAACAGGCAGAAGCCAAGAAAAAGACGGTAAAACCTGAAGAGAAAGAAGAAAAAGCGGCAGCAAAAGCAAAAAAGAGCCCGGCGAAAAAAGTTGAGAAAACCATCGAAAAACCTGTAAAACCAGAAAAACAGGTTCCCGTTGAAAAAAAGAAGGAAGAGACAAGTAACTTCCTCCCTACAAAAATTGAAAAACTGACAGGGCCGGTTGTTCTCGATAAAATCGAGCTCCCCAAAGTAATTAAACCGACTAAAAGGAAACCTGTTGCTTCTTCATCTGATGACTCAATAGGGCAGAAAAAGAAAAAAAGACGCAGGATAAGGAAAGCACCCGAAACTGCCGGTACAGCTGCCAGAACTGCTGCAAAAGATAGGGGACGCCGCGGTAAAAAGAAAGAAGCAAAAGCCGAGCCGTCAGCTGAAGATATCCAAAAACAAATAAAGGAAACGCTGGCTCGCCTGGCTCCTTCCGGAAAGTCGAGTGCATCTAAACACCGTCGCCAAAAACGGGCGCAAGTTTCGGCAAACATCCAGGAAGAGATAGACCGTCAGGAAGAAGAAAAGTCAACACTGAAGGTTACCGAATTTGTGACGGCAAATGAGTTAGCTACCATGATGGAGGTCGGTGTAAATGATATCATCAAAGCATGTATGACCCTTGGTTTGTTTGTCTCCATCAACCAGCGACTTGATGCTGAGACTATTGTTCTTGTTGCAGAAGAATTTGGCTACACAATTGAGTTTGTTGGTATCGACGACACCGATGCACTGGAAATTGATGAAGAAGAAGATGACCCGGCTTCACTGGTTCCACGTGCCCCAATCGTTACAGTAATGGGCCATGTTGATCACGGTAAAACAAAATTACTCGACTATATCAGAAAAGCAAATGTTGTTGCCGGTGAGGCAGGTGGAATTACCCAGCATATTGGTGCTTACGAAGTAAAAACTGAAAGCGGCAAAAATGTCACTTTCCTCGATACACCTGGTCATGAAGCGTTTACCGCGATGCGTGCCAGGGGTGCTAAAGTAACTGACCTCGTAATTATTGTAATTGCTGCTGACGACAGCGTAATGCCCCAAACAAAAGAAGCAATCAACCATGCCCAGGCTGCCGATGTTCCTATTGTTTTCGCATTTAACAAAATGGATAAACCAGGTGCAAACGCTGATAAGATCAAAGAGCAACTTTCGGTAATGGATATACTTATTGAAGAATGGGGAGGAAAATTTCAGTCGCAGGAAATTTCGGCAATCACCGGAATGGGTATCGATGATCTCCTCGAAAAAGTATTGCTGGAAGCAGAATTGTTGGAACTGAAAGCCAATCCAAATAAACCGGCCAAAGGAACTGTGATTGAAGCAACCCTCGACAAAGGGCGTGGATATGTTACCACGGTACTGGTTCAGGATGGTAGTTTAAATAAAGGGGATATGTTGCTGGCCGGACCTATTTTTGGCCGTGTAAAAGCCATGTTTAACGAGAACAACGTAGAAACAGACATCGCAGGACCTTCTACTCCGGTAGTATTGCTTGGCCTGCATGCTGCTCCACAAGCCGGTGAGACCATGAATGTAATGCGTGACGAGAAAGAGGCGAAAAGCCTTGCGAATAAACGGCAACAGCTGTTGAGGGAACAAAGCCTCAGAACGCAGAAACACATTACGCTTGACGAAATTGGAAGGCGTATCGCTATCGGCGACTTTAAAGAGCTTAATATTATCGTGAAAGGTGATGTTGATGGTTCGGTTGAAGCATTGTCAGATGAATTGCTCAAACTTTCTACCGAAGAAGTTCAGGTGAATGTAATCCATAAAGCAGTTGGAGCGATTACCGAGACTGATGTTACATTGGCTTCTGCTTCAAATGCCATTATTATTGGATTCCAGGTGCGACCTACCCCACAAGCACGTAAATCTGCCGAGAAAGAGGAAATCGATATCCGCCTGTATTCAATCATTTATAAGGCAACCGAAGAAATTAATGCAGCCATCGAGGGTATGCTTTCCCCTCAAATGGAAGAAAAAATCATCTGTAATATAGAGGTGAGGGAAACTTTCAGGATTACCAAAGTCGGTACCATCGCAGGCTGTTATGTACTCGACGGAAAAATCAATCGCAACAGCAGGGTTCGCCTGATTCGTGACGGCATCGTTGTTTATACCGGCAAACTCGGGTCGCTTAAACGATTCAAAGATGACGTGAAAGAAGTGGCTACCGGTTACGAATGCGGATTGAACATCGAAAACTTTAATGATATTAAGGTTGGCGATATCGTTGAGGGCTTTGAACAGGTTGAAGTAGCCAGGTAACAACCGGAATCCTAATAATTTTAATTGGTTAAGTTCTGTTCTTTAAGCAGATCACCATATTTTTCCTGAAACTTACGGGCTTCCAT
>JAUXBM010000178.1 GCA_030619415.1 Chlorobiota bacterium | reverse complement strand
CAGGATCGCAATGTTTTTCCCATCAAAATCTTTTAAGATCAATTGAGCAATCTGCTGTTCGGTATATTGAACCATCTTTTCACCGGTCTCATAAGAAAATGCATCCGAAGCCCTGGCGAACAGCAATCGAAGAAAATCATAAACCTCGGTAATGGTACCAACTGTTGACCGCGGATTTCTGTTCACCGACTTTTGCTCGATAGAAACAACCGGACTGAGTCCATTAATTTTATCCACATCAGGCCTTTCCATATTACCGATAAATTGACGGGCGTAAGCTGAAAGCGTTTCCATATACCGCCTCTGACCCTCGGCATAAATCGTATCGAAAGTCAGCGAGGATTTACCACTTCCACTTATGCCGGTGACAACAACCAGTTTATCGCGCGGAATTATCACATCGATATTTTTCAGGTTATGGACACGTGCACCCAACACTTCCAGTTGTTCATCCTGCCTGATATGGTTATCTTCTTCTTTCATAAATTGGCGCCTTCAAAAGCAGTCCTCATTTTTGTGCCTAATAACCAAGATCCTCATGGGTTATATCGTATGGTGGATTTGGTATGCTTATTTCATATGTTTTCTTCTTCCTGTTTTTCAGATAAGTTTGTCGCAACCAGGGGTTGAAATATTTGAAAAGTTTATAGCTTAACCCATATTGTCTGGCAAATTCAGCCCAACTGTTTACTTTGGTTGAAACAGCAATTTTGTGCGTTGGAATCGGTCGGTAATAATCATCATCGTTGATATAAAAACCATATTCCTCAGGATTTTCGAAAATTAATTTGACAGCAAGAATCCTGAATACATACCTGCTTGTTTCATCCGGCAACAGCATATCATAATAGGAATTTGCCAACTGCTCTTTTATCCTGCGGCGAATGCCATTATTTCCCGCATTGTAGGCAGCAGCAACCAGGGTCCAGTCGCCATATTTTTCGTAACTATTCAGAAAATAGGCACAAGCTGCATGCGTTGACTTGACGACATTGTATCGTTCATCAACTTCCTTATTCACTTCGAGGTCAAATTCTTTTGCTGTCTCTTTCATAAATTGCCAAAAACCTGTAGCGCCGGCATGCGACACAACGTTAGACAAACCACTTTCGATTACACACAAATATTTGAAATCTTCAGGAATATCATACTGTTTAAAAATGGTATCGAATACAGGAAACCACCGTGTCGATTTTCTAATCAGCTGCAGTGTCGCTGAATGCCAATAAGTGTTAACCGATAACTCACGATCCAGCGCTTCGCGAACGTAAAAAATATCGAGCGGAACAGTCTCACCGGCAAACGTTAAAGTATCAGGAATTTCCAGGGAAACTATTTTATAGTACTGTTCATTGCCGCCTGGGATGTGCTTTTCAGATTGCTTTACCCAGGCATCAAAGCCCACAAAAAGCAGGAGAATGATCAATACAAGTAAAATTCTGGCGAAGATTTTATTCATCAGCAACGAATGGATTTAATTGTAAATTAATAATAAATGTATTGTTTAAAAAGGGCTGTCAAAACCTTCAAACGATGGGGCCTGTAGGTCCTTTTCCGCAAGTACGGGATTATCCATTTCCCAATCAATATTCAAACCTGGATCATTCCACAAAATACTTCCTTCCGACTCCTTATTATACACATTTGTGCACTTATAAAAGAAGACAGTATTATCCTCCAGCGCTACAAAACCATGGGCAAAGCCTGGCGGTATCCAATACATCCATTTATTATGCTGGGTAAGGATAACTGAAACCCAATGCCCATAGGTTGGTGATAACTTCCTGATATCCACAGCCACATCCATCACCGAGCCCTGCATAACACGTACAAGTTTTCCCTGTGCAAACGGTGGCCGCTGGAAATGAAGCCCGCGCAACACCCCTTTTTGTGACATCGATTCATTGTCCTGAACAAAATTCTGATCAATCCCCAGGCGAATAAATTCCTGCTTGTTATACGATTCGAAAAAATACCCCCTTATATCCTCAAACACTTTGGGTTTGATTATATGCAGGTCAGGTATTTTTGTGCTCACTATCTCCATTCGGCGGTTTAAATTGATCTGTAAAAGTAATATTTTCTGAACGATGGTTGCGAATATTAATTGCTTTTCAGTTCCAGTTTTCTCCGGTTCCGGGTTAATAATTTATTAAAGCCTGGCCTTTGTAAAGTTCAATGAGTGATCAAAATCGGACATCCATGAATGCCATGCGAACACTTTTATTAAACGTTTTTCAAGGCATTTTGTTTAGTTGTTTGATTCTCATAACATCATGCTTTTTGGCATGAATAATGAGCAAAAAAAGAATCCCGGAAAGTAATAAATTTGTGGCTTGTTTGATTCATCGAACGATGACATTTCGAATTATCATTTTTATCATATCGATTTCTTTGTCGCTGAACGCTTTCGGGCAACAACGGATATACACCACGGCAAGGGTTGATGGCGAACCCCCTGAAATAGATGGCTTTATTGATGAAACGGCTTGGGAAGCCGCTGAATGGGCGGGTGATTTTACCCAAAAAGAGCCTTACGAAAATGCCAAACCCTCGCAAGAAACAGTCTTTAAAATACTGTTCGACGACAACCACCTGTACGTAGCCATTCGTGCTTTCGACACCGATCCGGATAAAATTGAACGAAGGCTCGGCAGACGCGACAATGCAGAAGGCGACTGGGTTGGTATAGGCATCAGTAGCTATAATGATAAATTAACTGCTTTTGGATTTGTTGTGAATGCGGTCGGCGTTAAGCTTGATGGCGTAGTGACCAACGACACAGATTGGGATGACACACCTCAGCCTGTTTGGTATGTAAAAACAAGCATTGACGAATTGGGGTGGGTGGCCGAAATGAAAATCCCTTTTAATCAACTTCGGTTTGCCAAAATGGAAAATCATATTTGGGGACTGGAAGTTATGCGGACACTTTTCAGGAAAGAGGAGTTTTCGGTGTGGCAAATGATTCCGCAGGATGTTGACGCCTGGGTAAGCCGTTGGGGCGAACTACACGGCATTCATAATATTAAACCTAAAAAAGAAATTGCGCTTACACCCTATGTAATGGGTGGGTTGGAGAAAAGCGAAAAAGAGGAAGGTAACCCTTTTAAAACAGGAACCGACTGGATTTACAATGCAGGACTTGACGGCAAGATTGCCGTAACCAACGACCTTACTTTGAACTTCACCATCAACCCTGATTTTGGGCAGGTGGAGGCCGACCCGTCAGAGGTTAATCTTTCGGCTTTTGAGAGCTTCTTCAGGGAACAAAGACCTTTCTTCATCGAAGGCAGTAATATTTTCAATTACCCTGTCTCAAACGGCCACGGGAGAGACAATTTATTTTACTCCAGGCGGATTGGAAGACGTCCGCATTACGATCCGGATATAGATGAAATAGAATATGCAGAAATACCTGAATTCACAAGGATCCTTGGTGCTTTTAAGCTTTCGGGCAAGACCCGTAACGGTTGGTCAATCGGCCTTTTAGAAAGTGTTACAAACGAGGAATATGCTACGATTGATAACAATGGCGAACGAAGAAAAGAACCCGTCGAGCCACTCACTAATTTTGTGAATGCACGCCTGCAAAAAGACATAAACAAAGGAAAAACAATTGTCGGTGGAATTTTTACAGCTACTAACCGCTTCATCAACGATTCAACATTGGAGTTCCTGCCAACATCAGCCTATACCGGCGGACTCGATTTTGAACAATTCTGGGAGGAACGGACGTGGAACCTAAAGGCAAAAATATTTGCAAGTAGTGTTTCGGGAAGCGAAGAAGCAATACTTGATTTGCAGGAAGCACCGCAGCGCTATTACCAACGACCCGATGCCACGCATCTTTCAGTCGATTCAAACCTCACCATACTGCAAGGCAATGGAGGTTCTTTCAGTGCAGCAAAAATTGGCAGGGGTCACTGGCGGTATGGCTTGAGTGGGGGCTGGCGTACTCCGGGTCTTTCGATTAACGACATTGGATTCCTGCAGCGCGCCGATGCCATCGATCAATCCGCCTGGGGCAATTATGTGATCTGGAACCCTTTTTCAATTTTTCGAAGTATGAACATTCATGCCTCCCAATGGTCGGGCTGGGATTTTCAGGGGAGGCACCTATACGCAGGAGTACGGGCTTCGTGGAATACACAATTTAAGAATTATTGGTCTGTAAATGTTTGGGCTTCAAGACCGTTTTTTGACATTGACCGCCATCAACTCAGGGGCGGTCCGGCAATCTATAAACCGGGACAATGGAGAGCAGGTATGAGCAT
>JAUXBM010000106.1 GCA_030619415.1 Chlorobiota bacterium | reverse complement strand
TCATCTTGCCGACTATGCAAAAAGGAATCGGATTTCTCATTCTAATCTTATAAATAAAGCCAAACGTCAGACTATTGAGGCATTCTTTGAAAAGGGAAAATGGAAGATTGGAATTTCATATGATGATTAAAAATAGATATAATAGGTAAAAGAGGTCTGAACCTTTCACGTATTTAATTTGTTCTCTTTTAGAGAATAATTATTGAGTTTGTTCCGTTCCTGTAATATTGAATCAAAAATTGAAAGTGATAAAACACCTGTTGATCATATTGGTTTTTTTAAGTTTTTCGTCTTTTCAGCATCCCGATAAAAATCAAGATGATTATCGAATAACTGACGCAGAAATGATCATAGACTGGGATCCGGATGTCAGGTTAAAATGGTCGGATTTTAAAGCCAAAGAGAAAACAACCCCTGGCTTTGCCATTGCTGCCTCTACCTGTGGGTTTGGCTATGAAGGAACCCAAAGAGGTCGTGAAATTTCGGTGCGTATTTATGTAAGATTTTATAAACGCGAATCATGGCATAACGATCGTTACGAATTGAAGGAAGTGCTTGAACATGAGCAACTTCATTTTGACATTTGTGAGGTCTATGGCAGGGAGTTTTACAGGGGCATTGTCGAATTGCGCCAAAAAAATAAACTAACGCAACAGAGACTCGAAAAGCTATATTATTCGCTTACAAAAAAGTATGAAGAAACGCAGGACTTATACGATGCCGAAACCGATCACAGCACCAATGGCAACAAACAGCGCGAATGGAATTTAGCCATTAAAAATAAACTGCAGGAACTTTCTGTCTATTCTGATTATAAGGAATTTTAGCCTTATCCTGTCAAAAAGCGGTGAACGGCTTGTATTCAAATTCTTCCTTATTAGTTCTAATATTTTAACTTTGCTGTAAACCTACTCCTGCAAAAATGAAAACGCTATACATCGTCCGCCATGCAAAGTCCTCGTGGGATGAACTGTTTCTGGATGACCACGACAGGCCCCTGGCTAACATTGGTGTAAAAAAAACGAAACGCATCATCAAATATTTGCAAAGCAAGCAGGAAGTTCCTGAACTGATGATTTCCAGTTCAGCAGTCAGGGCCCTGGAAACAGCCCGGTTAATTGCTGATGGAATTGGTTATCCCCTGGATCAGATCACCATCGAACCAAACTTATATCATGCCTCTTCCGAAACAATTTTTAATGAACTTTACGGATTGCCTGATTCGCTTAAATCAGTCATGATTTTCGGACACAATCCCACGCTTACCTACTTTGTGAATAAATTTATACAGCCTCCAATTGTTAACCTGCCTACAACGGGATTGGTGAGTGTGAGTTTTCAAACAGACCATTGGGAAAAGATCGATATGGTAGATTTTAAAGTTAATTTTGTCGTAACACCCCGTATGTTAAAATAGAAACCATGGCCAAGAAAAAAAACCTGATCAATCGCGAAATCTCCTGGCTTCATTTTAATGAAAGAGTGTTGCAGGAAGCCGTAGATCCTAAAAACCCCCTCATCGAAAGGTTGAAATTCCTGGGGATTTTCTCCAACAACCGCGATGAGTTTTTCAGGGTAAGGGTGGCTACAATGCGCAGATTTTTGCAGTTGGAGAAGTCGAAGCCTGGAAGGATGAAATTCAATGTGCGGAAAGTGATGAAGGAAATCCTGGAGATTGTGGAGGTACAGGAAAAAAGATTTACCGGTGCTTTTTATGAAATCCGCGAACAGTTAGCCAATGAAAACATTATTTTTCTGGATGAGAAAAGCCTGAATGAAAAACAAGGTGAATTTGTGCAGGACTATTTTAACAGTGAGGTCCGGCCGTTTCTGTTCCCGATTATGCTCAAAAACCTGGAGAGTCCTGACAACCTGCGCGACAATTCTATTTTCCTGGCTGTGGTGATGAAGGATTCGAAGGGTGGGCAAAAGGAGGACTTTTTTATCATCAGGGTGCCAACTGACAATGTCTCAAGGTTTCTTGAAATTCCATCATCAGGAAAGAAAAAATACCTCATCATGCTGGATGATGTAATCAGGTTTTCGATGGGCGAAATTTTCAGCCCTTTTGAATATGATGTTTTCGAAGCTTATACCATAAAATTCACCAGGGATGCTGAGTTGGATATCGATGAAGATGTGTCGAAAAGTTTTGTTGAATTAATGAGCGAAAGCATCAAAAAGCGGAAAAAAGGCGATCCTGTCCGTTTTGTTTATGATAATGACATGCCAGATCTGCTATTGCAAACTTTACTCAGAAAACTTAAAATAAGCGCTACTGATACGGTTCGCGGTGGTGGCAGGTACCACAACTTTAAGGATTTTATGTCGTTTCCAAACCTGGGGTCTTCCGGACTTGTCTATCCGAAAACACCTCCCCTGAAACACAAAATGCTTCCGCACCACGAAAGCATCCTTCGGGCCGTTCGCCGGCAGGATATTATGCTCCACTATCCTTACCAATCATTCCAATATATTGTCGATTTATTAAGGGAAGTGGCGATCGACCCAAAAGTGAGGGCGATAAAGATGACATTTTACAGGGCAGCCCGTCAGTCAAATGTGATCAATGCCTTGATCAATGCAGCAAGAAATGGGAAAAATGTAACGGTTTTCCTAGAAATCCAGGCACGGTTTGATGAAGAAGCCAATATTTACTGGGCCCAAAAATTGAGTGAAGAAGGGGTGAAGATTATAAAGACGTTGCCTGGCTTTAAAGTACATTCGAAATTGATGCTGATCAGGAGAAAAGAACGTGGCGAAAATATTTATTACGCGAATATCAGCACCGGTAATTTTAACGAATCTACTGCCAAAGTTTATGCCGACGACAGTTTACTGACGGCCAACCAGGATATCGCCAGGGAGGTAAATATGCTATTTCATTTGTTTGAACAACCGTATAACCCGCCGCGTTTCAAACACCTGATCGTCGCACCTTATTATATGCGTGATACATATATGCGCCTGTTCAATACCGAAATAAGAAATGCAAAAGAAGGCAAAGAGGCCTGGGTCAGGATAAAACTAAATAGCCTGGTCGATGAAAAGATTATAAAGAAATTGTACCAGGCTTCGCGGGCGGGGGTAAAGGTCGATATCATTTGCCGCGGAATCTGCCGGCTTGTTCCTCAGGTTAAAGGAACGAGTGAAAATATTACCGTCATCAGTATTATCGATAAATACCTCGAACACTCCAGGGCATTTATTTTTGCCAATGGCGGAAAACCAAAATATTACACCGGCTCAGCCGACTGGATGGTGCGTAACTTCGATCATCGCTTTGAAGTGGTTACGCCGGTTTACGATAAGCAAATGCAGGAAGAGATCATGGACATGTTCAACATTCAATGGGCCGACAATGTGAAGGCACGTTTGGTGAATGTAGAACCGATCAATCAATACCGTAAAACCGACTCAAGCAAACCGGTACGCTCTCAGATTGAGATTTATAAGTATTTGAAGGAGAGGCATGGGTGAGGGTATTGATCAAGTGATTTATTTTCTTTCAACCTACTTTTTCCCTGGTATTTTGTAATGCGTTATTGGTTCCGAATACGTGGAGTATATCGCCCGTCCGAAAATAAGTATCACCATGCGGAATGTAAAAAGAGTTCTCCCTTTTAACCATCATCAGGATAGCATCTTTATGGAACGGAACTTCTTTAACCTGTAATCCATCAATACTTTTATTCGTGATCAGAATTTCTTCAACACTGAAATTTTCGAACGATTCAACAAGGGCATGATAAGTTGTTGGCCTTAATATCAGGTTTTCGATCGTGGTGGCCAATACGCCGATTACATCAATGGTTTCAACGCCGAGGTATTTCAATTTGAGTTCGATGTCGGATGTGCTCGATCGTGTTATGATATTGTCATGCATCAATTCATTTCGGAGCAATTTGCAAATCTCGTGGTCTGTTTCGGGCGAACCTGTTTCAACGATCACAAAATCCGACGGGTGTAAGTTCAGTTCTTCATATAATCCGGCATTGCATCCATCGCCTTCAATGCAATTTAATCCCTTGGCTTTTAGTTCGTCTGCCCTGGCTTTGTCATTTTCAACAATAACTGATTTTTTGCCATGCATGATCAACCGCCGGGCCAATAAAACTGCCGTGCTGCTGGCACCGATGATAATTGTTTTATCGCCTTTTAAGATATTCCCCGGTGACAACCAGTTAAAAACTACCGGTGAGATAAAACAGGTGAGAATTGCCATAACAACAAAACTGGCATTGATGCCTGGCGTAATAACACCCATTTCAAGGCCAATGGCAGAGGCAGCAATTATCAGGCTTAACCTCGATGACATCAGGAAACCACCGGCCATCGCTTTTTTTAACCCGAACAATTGCCTCCAAAGAAAAGCCGGAATAATTTTTACAACAAACAGGGTAATCAATAAAAAAACAAGAAACCAAATCAACGACTGATCGAATTCCAAAAATGCAGAAGGATCAAATTCAATGCCTACCATGATAAAAAAGATAGGAATGAAGAACCCGTAACCCATACCATCAAGTTTAAGCAGCATGACTGATCTTTCGCGGTGTAGCATGGTTGAAAGGACCAGGCCAATTAAAAAAGCGCCAAGTAACACGGCCTCTTCTCCAATAAATTGAGCAATAACAACAAAAAGCATGATGAGTAAAATTGACCCCCTGATGCGTATTTGTGAAGCAGCATGTGATAATTGAAATGCCAGTTTTTTTAACACCGGCACATTTTTAACCTTGTTGCCAAGCGAATAAAAAACAAAGAAAATGATGAACAAGCCAAGTATGTAAAGCAGTTCAGGCTGAAAACCGTTTTTAATAATAAATGCAGTGAATGTGAATAATATAATGCTGAGGATATCAGCGATTGCTGCTGCTATGATGATCATCTGCCCATAGCGGTTTTTGATTTCCCCCCGGTCTTTCAATACCGGCAGGACTATTCCCACGGAAGTGGTTACCATAATTAACGAAAAATACCAGACATGTGGAATATCAATAAGGTTTGATAAAAATAATGTACCAACATAAGCCAATATTATCGACAGGAAAAAAAAGACAATTCCAACCAAAAGAGGATTTTTGATAAAGCGCACGTAAGTCAGTCTCTTTCTTGGCAAAGAGGCCATGATCTGATCTACATCAATCTCAAGACCACCTAAAAACATGAGGAATATAAAACCGGTAAGGGCAAAAAACTCAAGTATCCTGAAACTCTCGTGGTCAATTGATCCCAAAAGAAATTTTCCGATAAAGTACCCCAGTATAATTTCAACAATTACTGAAGGTACTTTTTTTAATTTTAATAAGGTCAATAGAATGGGTGTTCCCCAGGCTATGGCAGCTACAACCATCAAAGGAAAATAGTCAAAATGAAATGAAATGTTGATCAGCATAATTTCATTGAATTAACTGCAATGACAGGCAAAGATAAGCGCTAAAACCTGTAAGCCGCTTTTTTTAGTTCTTTTTCCGAAGTAATGGGAGATGGTGGACTCAGGTACTGCGCCAGAAACTTATAAATTTTCACCCTGATCTTTTGCGCGGTTTGGGTGTCGATACGATCGAATGAATGACCGCCCTCCAGGTTCTGGTAGATTTCGTATTCAAACTTCTTTCCTTCAGCTTTCAGCGATTTAATAAGATGCTCCACTTCCAGCACATTTACGTCATCGTCATTGGTGTTAGTATGAATGAGAAGGGGAGTATTTTGAAATTTATGTGCATTCCAGGCAGGAGACCGTTTCTTGTATTCTTCAACATTTTCATAAGCTGTCTTGCCAATGTGATAATCGACCGAATACAAATCCCTGTAATCCTGGGTTTGGTAGCCCATCCTCGAAATAATATCACTAACAGGTACACCGGCGAAAGCCACCTGGTAATCTTTCGGATGGTCAAATATGTTCATCAGGGCGATCATGCCACCATGGCTCCAGCCCATGATGCCGATCCTGTTTTTATCCACGAAAGAATAATTTTCAATCATCCAGTTTCGGGCGGCGTAAACATCTTCGTTTTCGAGCCCGCCGTAATCAATATTCTCATAATACGATTTTCCATAACCTGTACTGCCACGATATTCCGGGGCAACAACTACGTAACCTTGCGCCATCATCTCCCGGATAATGTGCTGATAATAAGTTGTCAGGTCGCCATGAACTCCACCGTGAGACAACACCAGCAAAGGGTATTTTTTGGATGGATCAATATCTTTAGGAATAAAAACATATGTCCAGAATTTTAGCGGATTGCCCACACCCATCGCCGTTGGGTTTTCAACATTTGCTTTTGGAGGACCCGTGATATACACTTTGTCGATGATGGCTACATCGCCCACTTTTTGTTGCCAGAGCAAATCTTCCAATTGTTTTTCAAGTTTGTCATAACGATGCCGCAGGTCATCAATTTTCTG
>JAUXBM010000095.1 GCA_030619415.1 Chlorobiota bacterium | reverse complement strand
TTGTAGCCATGATTTTGGGAAAAGACAGTCTTACCTGGGAAGAGGTTATTGCAGCTGTATTCATTTTCTCCGGCGTCTATTTTGTGAATCAAACCCATTTTAGCAAGAAGCAAAAACAACCTGAAATGGTAAATGAATGATAAGTTCACACCCAGGTATTCAAACTATCACTCTTTTCGTAATTTTGACAATATTTTTAGCCCATGCATATAGATATACCAAAAATCAAAACTTACGATTCGCGTAATTTTTACCTCATGGCCGGGCCCTGTATCATTGAGGATGAAGAAACGCCGTTTCATATTGCAGAAGAGATAATCAAGCTAACGGAAAAACTTGAAATTCCGTTTATCTTCAAAGCTTCCTACAATAAGGCCAATCGGTCGAAACTCGAATCTTTTACCGGTATTGGCGATGAAAAAGCCATGAGGATATTGAGAAAAATATCTGAGACTTTCGATATTCCTGTTGTCACAGATATACATTCGGCTGGAGAAGCAGCGATAGCTGCAGAATACGTACAGGTATTGCAAATTCCTGCTTTTATGTGTCGGCAGACTGAGTTATTGGTAGCTGCCGGAAACACCGGTAAGGTTGTGAATATTAAGAAAGGTCAATTCCTGTCAGGCAATGCTATGCGTTTTGCAGTTGATAAGGTAAAGTCAACTGGAAACGAGAATGTTTTTCTAACCGAACGAGGCAATATGTTCGGTTATGGCGACCTCATTGTTGATTACCGCAATATCATCGAAATGCAGCGTTCGGGTGTTCCAGTCATGCTGGATGTTACACATTCATTGCAGCAGCCCAATCAATCTTCTGGTGTAACAGGAGGAAGACCCGATCTGATCGAAACAATAGCCAAAGCGGGTATTGCTGTTGGTGTTGATGGTATATTCCTGGAAACGCATCCTGATCCTGCAGTGGCAAAATCGGATGGCGCCAATATGCTCAAACTTGAAAACCTTTCAGGATTGTTAAAGAAACTCGTGAAAATACGGAAGGCTATTTTCTGATCAATTTAATCAGGCTTCCTGTCTCAGGATCAAATTGAGACCTGGTTCTGTTTAATGGTGCAGCTACGGTTACCCCAAACTGGTTTATCACCAAAATTTCGTGGTAATAAACCTCTCCATTGTTACTTATTTCTACCAGTGCATGGTCGGGATGACGGTAATAAACATTGTCCGCTTTAGCGAGTGGAATATCTGGCAGGTTTGCAGTCGCACCCTCACTTTGCAGCCTGATTGTAACACTACTTCCATCCGGCAATTCAAAAAGCACATGACTGGCTTCACTTTTTAACGGTACGTAATAAATCGTCTTCGCTTCAATGGTTTTTATTTCCTTGCCTAAAAAAAGCGCGAGATATTGGTTTTCCAGGCTTTTAAGCTGCCTGTCCATATAAGCCATACTCACGCCATAATTCACTTCCTGGTAGCCAGTTAACAAGTTAAAACGACCTTCCCGGATTTTGGAAATTTGTTGAGCTGCTTCCTCCGCTTTATTTTCAGTGCTCTTATCAACCCACGATGTATTAAATATAAACCGGTCAATGCTTACTGTATCGATGGTAATCCTCCGGACAATTGTATCTATTTTCTTTTTTCGATGATAATCGGCCTGATACCTGAAACCTTCCTCTCCTTCAACAATAAAAAAATACTGATCCACCTGATGCGGTGTTACCTTGTCTGTTTTTATCTCTGCATCATCAAATGCAAGTATGGTTCCAATTGAAGAAAGCTGGAAAACCATGTCTTTTTCGTCTTTGGATTTTTCCGCCGGTAACTGGACATAATACAACTGATCAGGATCGGCCTCAATCCTTTTTCGGACTTCTATTTTCAGTATGCGGTTCTTCATGCTGTTCGCCCGAATATAATCATCTGTTCCCAGGTAATTCTCAGCATAATCAGCCAATGGACCCTTTATCTGTTTAAGGTTCTCATAAACCACATTGATTTCAAGCACAATTCTTGGTAAGGCATAATAGAACCCATCCTGCGCTGTATTCACATTTTGATCAGTTACCCTGGTAATTGTAAACTGACTGTAAACTGAGGACGAAGACAATATCAACAATCCTAAACTTATCACTAAATATTTTTGCATCTTTTTCATGTATAATGCGCTTTTGAATATCTCAAAAGTACAAATAATCCAGATCGTTCCTTAAAACAGTCGGTTTAAAAAAAGCCTCAATCGTTCGTATTGAGGCTTTCTGGTGATTTGTTATTGACTATTTAATAAAGAGCAGTTCACGGTATTTTGGCAATGGCCAGATTTCATCATCAACCAACAACTCAAGCTTATCGACATGGGTACGGATGCTTGGAAAAAAGTTTCTGGATATATCACGGTAGGCTATTGCTTTTTCATAAAAATCTTCAATCTTATTCGCCACTTTCCGCGCTTCAACCATACTCTCTACATCTTGCTTAATATTAAATATATGATTAGAAATTTCCTTGATGGAGTTTAACTGGTTCTTCGATAATTTAACGAAAGATTTTGAGTCGAGTACCTCCTTCAAACCCCTTGCATTTTCTATCAGCCTGTTTTGGTATTGAATGGCAGTTGGCAATATATGATTGATCGCCAGATCCCCCATTACGCGTGACTCAATTTGCAGTTTTTTAATGTATTTCTCTATTTTGATCTCGTAACGGGCCTCAAGCTCTTTCTTATTCATAACATGATGACGCTCAAATAAAGCCACCGTCTTCTCAGAAATAAAGCCCCTAAGTGCTTCGGCGGCCGACTGATGATTACTCAAACCTCTTCTTGCAGCCTCCTCAACCCATTCCTGGCTATAATTATTTCCTTCGAAGCGTATTGGGGTAGAACTTATGATATATCCTTTGATAATATCGAAAATAGCATCTTCCTTTTTCAAGCCCTGGCCAATTAACTTATCCACGTCAGCTTTGAAGTTTGTAAGCTGGTCGGCCATGATTGTGTTTAAAACAAACATTGGTTTGGCTGTGTTTGCCGTGGACCCTACTGCTCTGAATTCAAATTTATTACCCGTAAAAGCAAATGGGGATGTCCGGTTCCTGTCAGTATTGTCCAACAATATCTCCGGAATTTTCGGGATTTGTATCCTCGAATCAAATTTTGAATTGTCCTTCATCTTATGCCTTGAAGGCATTTTTACGATCTCGTTGAGTGTATTCGTAATCTGTTCACCAACAAAAACAGATATTATTGCAGGAGGTGCCTCGTTTGCACCCAACCTCAAATCGTTCCCTTCGGAAGCGATACTTGCACGTATCAACTCTTCATTGTCATGAACTGCCTTGACGATATTGGCCAGGAATGTGATAAACCTGAAATTATCTTTGTGTGTTTTACCTGGCGAAAGAAGGTTAACTCCGGTATTTGTTGACAACGACCAGTTGTTGTGTTTTCCTGATCCGTTTATCCCTGCATAAGGTTTTTCGTGTAGCAGCACCCTTAAATCGTGTTTTCTGGCGACTTTGTCCATCAGGTGCATCAGCAATTGATTGTGATCCACCGCAATATTCACTTCCTCGAAAACAGGCGCACACTCAAACTGGCTGGGAGCAACTTCGTTATGTCGTGTTTTAAGCGGTATTCCCAATTTGTGTGATTCAATTTCGAGGTCCTGCATAAAGGCACGGGCACGATCATGAATCGTTCCAAAATAATGATCGGATAACTGCTGATCTTTTGCAGATGCGTGACCAAATACTGTTTTACCTGTCAATACAAGATCAGGACGGGCTGTATACAGCGCCGAATCCACAAGGAAATATTCCTGCTCCCATCCAAGCGTTGGATAAACCTTGGTAACATTGCGGTCGAAATATTTATAAACATCAACTGCGATTGAATCAAGTGCACTCATTGATCGCAACAATGGCGTTTTGTAATCGAGTGATTCCCCTGTGTATGAAATAAAAATAGTGGGGATACAGAGCGTATGCTCTATAATAAAAGATGGTGAGGTTGGATCCCACGCAGTATACCCACGGGCCTCAAAAGTATTGCGGATCCCTCCGCTGGGAAAGCTTGAAGCATCAGGTTCCTGCTGAATCAAAGCGTCTCCCTGAAATTCTTCAATAACCCTACCCTCTCCTGATGGATTCATAAAGGCATCATGCTTTTCAGCGGTAGCGCCTGTTAACGGATGAAACCAGTGTGTATAATGGGTTACACCCTTTCCAATGGCCCAGGCTTTCATGGCCGAAGCAATCTGATCGGTAATCTTTCTTTCAATTCTTTCACCTTTATCAATTGCCTTTTCTACGACATTAAAAGCTTCTTCAGTTAAATATTCCCTCATCACTTTATGATTGAAAGTCATAGAACCATAATAATCGGAAACCCTGTTAGAAGGATATTTAACCTTAGGAATTGGTCGGCTTAAGGTTTTTTCGAGTGCAGTAAATCTAAAATTCGCCATTGTTTGAATATTTGTTATTTATTGGTTTCATAATTAAAAACAAACCGATAATGGTCACAAAACCATTTATCAGTAACAATTCAAATCCAACCTTATATCCGTGGATTTGACTTTCCAGTAATTGCTTAATTACATAGGATAGAATCGGCGCGCCAATTGCCACATATGGGACGATTTTGTCGCGAACACCATAGTTTGTAAACAAGCCAAAAGCATATAACCCAAGCAATGGGCCGTATGTATATCCTGCAAAAGTAAATAACTGGCTAATAATCGCCTGATCGTTAATCACCTCGAATGATACAATCACAAAAATAATAAGTACCGCCATCATAATATGGACGCGCTGACGCTTTTTTTTCAACAAGTTTTCATCATCCTTATACTTTTTATCCATCTCTAAAATATCGATACTGAATGAAGTAGTCAGTGAGGTTAACGCACTGTCGGCACTGGAATATGCCGCCGAAATAAGGCCTATTATAAAAACGATCCCGGCAAAAATTCCCAGTTGTTCAAATACTATTGTTGGAAATACGAGGTCGGACGATTCAGGCAAAGCAACATTAAACCTGGACGCATAAATAAAAAGCACCGCTCCCAAAAACAGGAAAACCAGGTTAACAGGGACCAGCACAATGCTTAATGTTGTCATGTTTTTTTGGGCATCCTTTAAGTTTCGGCAGCTAAGATTCTTTTGCATCATATCCTGATCAAGACCTGTCATCACAATGGTGATGAACATGCCACTCAAAAACATTTTGAGATAAAAACTTTGACTGTTCACCTCCGTATCCACTATTCTTGACAAATCCGACTCCCAAACGGTAGAAATCATTTCACCAACGCTAAACTCCATCTTGCTTAAAATAATGCCTACAGTGATGAATACAGCAAGCAACATAAAAGTGGTTTGCATGGTATCAGTCCAAACAATTGTTTTGATCCCGCCTTTCATCGTATAAAGTTGGATGAGAAGCATAAACAGTACCACCGTTACCCAAAATGGAATTCCAAATGGTTTAAATACAAAAACCTGGAGTACACTAATAACAAGAAACATGCGGAACGAAGCACCGATAATTCTTGAGATCAGGAAAAAGGTGGCCCCCGTTTTATAGGATCTGACGCCAAAACGTTTATCGAGATAAGTATAGATGGAAGTCAGGTTGAGTTTATAATACATTGGCAATAAAATCGTTGTAATCACAGCATAGCCGGCAACATATCCAAGCACCAACATAAAATAGGTAAAGCCGGTCTCCCCTACCCATCCGGGAATCGAAATAAATGTAACCCCCGACAGTGAAGCCCCAATCATGCCATAGGCAACAACCGGCCATGGTGATTGTCTGTTCCCGATAAAAAAACTCTGGCTGTCAGCTTTCCTGGAGGTCACCCATGCTATTGCAAAAATGATTGCCGTATAAATTAAAAAGCTTATCAGGATCAGCGCCGGGTTCATGGAATAGGGTTAGTCGGTTTACTGTTTAATTTGTAAAGGGCAAAAGTAAAAAGTAAGGAAGATGAACTGATGTGCGCAAGTAATTATAAATGAACATTATTCATTTTTTGTTCACAATCTTATTTAGAATCATTCAAAATTATTGAATTCAATTGATTGCAGAAAGCATCCGGGAAAAATCAACCAAGCCCGGCAGATTGGTATCGTAGAGATTGGCATCAACTTGTGAAGGGTCATCTTCAATAAGAATTGTTCTCATACCTAGTTTTCGTCCAAACTGCATGTCGTTCGTAGTGTCGCCAACCATGATGCTTTTATGATATTCTATTTCAGGAAAATCACGTTTTGCCCATTTTGCCATGCGAATTCCCGGCTTCCTGCAGTGATGTGGTTTATTGTACATATCAGGGCAATAGTAGATGCCATCGAGCCTCCCGCCATTTGCAATAATTTCTTTCATCATGTTTTGGTGGATAACATACAAGTCTCTGGGTGTCATCAAATTTTTTGCAATTCCCTGTTGATTGGTTACAATGAGTATGCGATCAAAAATCCCGGAAAACACTTTGAAGGCTGATAACACACCCGGTAAAAATGTAAACTCATCCCACGTTTTCACATAATCGTTAACGGGCCTCACATTGATAACGCCATCACGATCGAGGAACAATGTCCACGATTTATCTATATTTTTTATTACTTCTTCCATTTAAATGTTGCCCCGTTTCTAGTGTCAAGTCCACATAAGATTCAATTTACGTGATAATTGGAATTAAACAAATGTGGGATTACGTCGAGCAGGGTATGTTTCGTATATCCCCAAAAGCCTTCGGGGTTTCCATAATTATAAGTTCCTTGTTTTGCTCCGGTTGTCAGAAGAGTACCATCAGGTTGTAAAATTGCTTCATAAGAATCGCCTTTTGGGCCAGGACTTAAGAATTTCAAATTGGGATAATCCTGATCATATTCCGGAGGTGGGGTTATATTCGGATACGGGACCGACACAGGAGGCACAGGCGTGATATCAGGTTGGTGAAAAATATTATTGGCATTCGGTTGCAATACCCAGACCAGCCCTCTTTCATCTTTGTATTGCTTC
>JAUXBM010000206.1 GCA_030619415.1 Chlorobiota bacterium | reverse complement strand
TTTGATGGTGAATGGAATGAAGCTGTAGGTGGCAGTAGTTCTCAAAGTTTGTATGGTACCTATTTGCCTTTTGTCGAATCGCGTATGGAGATTCAAACTTCCTTTACTGTTGAACTCAACGGTAGTAATGATGGTGATGATTATGACATTATTGTTACCGTTGAAAAAGTGGGTGATTATTCAAACGATAACCTTACTGTTCACCTGGTTCTTACAGAATCACACATTGAATACAACTGGTTAGGCATGACAACTGTTGATTTTTGTCAGAGAGATATGTATCCTGATGCTAATGGAACAGGAATCACACTGGAAAACGTGGGCGATGATGTGGATGTTGAACTTAGTTTTACATTTAATAATTCATGGGTGCTCGAAAACTGCGAGTTAATCGCTTTTGTGCAGGATGAAGGCAATAAAGAAGTATTGCATGGCGCTGCTCGCATGATAAATGACCTTGCTCCTCCAGGACCTGGATTTACAGCTGGTTTCTTTGCTGACCAAACCGACTTTTGTGAGCCTCCAAGTGTAGCTCAATTCCATAGTTCTGTTGTTGGTGGAAACCCAATTGCATGGAACTGGTGGTTCGAAGGTGGTATTACATCACAAGGAACAGAATTCTCAAACGAAGAGAACCCAGTGGTTACCTACCTGGAAGAAGGATCATATGATGTTCAAATGGCTGTTTATAGCGACGAAGGCGAATGGGATACTGCTTATTATGAAAAATATATCGGCATCCATGGTTTGCCTGATGTTGATTGGGAAGATGTTCCTGAGCTCTGTAACGAAGACTGGGCTCCTTATGAGTTAACCGAAGGTCAGCCGGAAGGTGGTGTTTATTCAGGGGAGTACGTAACAGATGGGATGTTCAATTCTGATGGTTTAACAGCCGGACAATATGAAGTTACTTATACTTACATGGATGAGTATGGCTGTGAAAACTTTGCCGATTATATGGTAACTGTTGTTGATTGTGTCGGCCTTCCGGAAGGTGAAGAAGTTGGTTTAGAGGTTTATCCAAACCCGTCAAGCGGAATGATTCACCTGAACATCTCGGCCAACCAGTTTAACAATGCAGAAGTAAAAATCATTGATGCACTTGGTAAAGTAGTCTATAGTCAGAATGGCCTGAATATTTCGGGAACATTCTCAACAACCATCGATCTTACAACACAACCTCAGGGTATTTATTTTGTAATGGTCAAAGGTGAAAAACAAAGCATTACTAAGAAAATCTTTCTTAATAAATAGCATTTAAAACCTAAGATTTTAAGAGGCTGTCTCAGTTTGGGGCGGCCTTTTTTGGTAACTGGATTCTGGTAACTGGCTGCCGGTTGCAATTGTTGCAGGACAACTACGGCTTCCGGCTGTTGAGTTATTTAAGATTAGTGATTAGAGAATAGTGATTTTTGAAAGTTTAACACGAAAAACTTTTGGCACTTGATACCGGACGCTGGATTTGGTGATAGGTAAAGTTTCAATCTGGCTCCGTCTTCTGGTCTACAGATCCACCCTAACACGTTTAGTTGTGAGGCATCGTTGGATTAGCCAGTGTGTTGGCATGCCGCGACAATCCTAAAGTTATGAAACAGTAATCTCGATCTCAAGTCCTTTTCTCTAGGATTCCTTCGCCATCATGCGCTCTGAGCTGCCTTGTTTCCTCGGAACTAAACGTGGTAGTTTGGTGTAGAAACTTGAAACCCGGAATTCGAAACTTAAAACACCAAACCCCATCTTGCGTATTAACCCGTCTGTAATATCTTTGCAAAAAATTTTTGAACATGAGTATGCAATTAAGCGAACAGGAGATTATCCGTAGGAATGCACTTGAAGAACTAAAGCAGTTGGGCATTGATCCGTATCCCCCCGAAGAATTCAAAGTAAATGCGTATGCCAATAATATTCTTGACCAGTTTCCGAAGGACAATCGCTTGTTTCAGGATATCAGTGTTTCGGGAAGAATAATGAGCCGGCGGATAATGGGCGCCGCTTCGTTTGTTGAACTAAAGGATTCAACAGGCAGGATACAGTTGTACTTTAAACGGGATGAAATTTGCACGGGCGATGACAAAACCATGTACAATACCGTTTTTAAGCGGCTGCTTGATATTGGTGATATCATTGGCGTGAAGGGTTTTGTATTTACCACCAAAATGGGAGAAATTACAGTTCATGTCAAGGAATTTAAATTGCTTTCAAAATCATTACGCCCTCTGCCTGTTGTAAAAGAAAAAGACGGTGCAGTATATGATGCCTTCACTGATCCCGACCAGCGTTACCGACAGCGTTATGTTGATTTGATTGTAAATGATGAAGTGAAGGATACATTTATAAAACGTGCACGGGTCATTCATACCATGCGCGATTTTTTAAACGAAAAGGGATACCTGGAGGTTGAAACGCCGATATTACAAGCCATTCCTGGAGGAGCAGCCGCCAAACCTTTTGTAACACATCACAATGCATTAAATATGCCGCTTTACCTTCGGATAGCCAACGAACTTTATTTGAAGCGGTTGATTGTTGGAGGTTACGAAGGAGTATATGAATTTGCCAAAGATTTCAGAAATGAGGGAATGGACCGGTATCACAACCCCGAGTTTACGCAAATGGAGATTTATGTGGCTTACAAAGATTATTTCTGGATGATGGAAATGACCGAGCAGATGGTTGAAAAGATCGCCATCGAGCTGCATGGAACTACAAAAGTTCAGATGGGAGACAACATAATCGATTTTAAAACACCCTTCCGAAGATTGTCAATACTGGACGCCATCACAGAATATACCGGGGTTGATGTGAGTGGGATGGATGAAAATACCCTCAGGGAGACATGCAAAACACTGGGTATTGAGACAGATCCTTCCATGGGTAAAGGCAAAATGATTGATGAAATTTTTGGTGAGAAATGCGAACCCAATTTCATACAACCTACTTTCATCACTGATTACCCGGTTGAGATGTCGCCGCTAACCAAAAGGCATCGTAAGAACCCCGAGCTTACCGAACGCTTTGAATTGATGGTAAACGGAAAAGAACTGGCCAATGCCTACACCGAACTGAACGATCCGATAGACCAGCGAAAACGTTTTGAAGAACAGGTGAAACTTGCCGAAAAAGGGGATGACGAAGCCATGTGGATTGATCAGGACTTTATTCGCTCCCTGGAGTACGGCATGCCCCCAACATCAGGTATGGGTATTGGCATCGACAGGCTGGTTATGTTCATGACCAATCAGCCCTCAATCCAGGAAGTACTCTTTTTCCCGCAAATGAGGCCGGAGAAAAAACAGAAAATATATACCGCGAAAGATTTTGTGGAAGCCGGCATTCCCGAAACCTGGGCGGAACACCTTATCCCGGCAGGTTTTGTAAACCTGCAAAGTTTGAAAGACGCAAAATCCACTGCCATCCAGCAAAAATTCAATGGATACAGGAAAAAGAACAAACTCGATATTCCCGCTGTGCAAATAGCAGATATTGAAAGCTGGAAAGAGAAACTTGATTGACACAATAGTCCAGGCGGACGCTTGAGCTATTGTACATGATTGACTTACAAATGATTCAAGCGTCCGCTTGGGTTTGAATGAATATACGGCCTAACTGGTTCAAGCGTCCGCTTGGACCATTTATTTTACCCGAATTATTTTGATAATATTACTTTACC
>JAUXBM010000231.1 GCA_030619415.1 Chlorobiota bacterium | reverse complement strand
ATTCGACATCATTTTTGCTGATCCGCCGTATAATCTAAAAAACATTAATGAGATCAGCTTAAATATTTTTGAGAAACAATTGCTCAATCATGATGGCTGGCTGATTGTAGAACACCCGAAAGAGGTAGATTTTACCAGGCAGGAGCATTTTGTGGATCATCGAAAGTATGGTCACGTAAATTTTAGTTTCTTCACGCTCTGATTAAAAACTGATGCAGTTAACCAAAAAAAGCCGCCCAATAGGACGGCTTTTCTATGATTACTCAAAAATCTTAATATTCATCCTCGTTGAAGAAAAAATCCTCCTTGGTAGGATAATCGGGCCAGATGTCCTCAATTCTGTCGTAAACTTCGCCTTCATCCTCTATTTCTTTGAGGTTTTCGACTACTTCCGGCTGGGCTCCTGTTCGGAGACACCACTCGATGAGCTCGTCTTTCGTTGCCGGCCAGGGAGCGTCTTCCAATTTTGAGGCCAACTCTAGAGTCCAATACATAGCTCAGTTTTAGGTTTAATTTTTTGCAAAAGTAATTTTTTGTCTGATATATTCAAGAAAAAAATAAAATTGTCTGAAAACCTTTAGATTCGCGCTATCCATCTTGTTTCGTCAACATTCAAATCTGAGGCAAGTTTGCGCGCAAGCACAAACAAATAGTCCGACAGGCGATTGAGGTATTTTATTACAAAGGGATCAACCGGATTTTCTTCACTCAGCTTTATTGCCAGACGTTCAGCACGTCTGCAGACCGTACGGGCCAAATGGCAATATGAAACCGTTGTATGCCCACCGGGCAAGATAAACGAAGTAAGCTCAGGCAGGCTGGCGTTCATTGCATCAATCTCTTTTTCAAGAAGCCTGATATCGTCTTCCAGCAGTTCTGGTAAATTCTGTGTATTTGCATCCGGCCCCTGTGCGAGCAAAGATTCTACCGTAAATAACCGATCCTGAACTTCGATCAATAATTTTCGATAATGAGGGTCGATTTCCTGATCACGGATCAACCCAATCCATGCCTTCAACTCATCAACAGTTCCGTATGCTTCAATGCGGTTATCATATTTTGGCACACGTGTACCTCCAATAAGTGATGTGTGTCCTTTATCACCGGTTTTGGTATATATTTTCCAATCGGAACTCATTCAATAAAAATTTAATACGATAACAGTTATACCAAATAAATGTTCATTTGGTTCTGCAAAAATTGTTGCTGTGTTTAGCCATCGGCAAATTGATAATCATCAATTGTTTTAATGTTCTCATTTATGGTATCTGAAGCGATCCCTCCATCCATCATTCTGATGATCCGGTGGGCATGTTGGGCTATGTCTTCTTCATGGGTTACCACAATGATCGTATTTCCTTGTTTATGAATCTGCTCCAGCAAACCCATTATTTCGATAGAAGTTTTCGAGTCGAGGTTTCCTGTTGGTTCATCCGCGAGTACAATTGAGGGTTTGTTAACCAATGCCCTCGCAACAGCTACGCGCTGACGCTGTCCGCCCGAAAGCTCATTGGGCTTGTGCGTGATCCTGTCAGATAACTGAACATTTGCCAGGGTTTCTTCAGCCATTTCCCTGCGTTGTTGTTTTGGAATACCGGCATAGATTAATGGCAGCATCACATTTTCAAGTGCCGTTGAACGTTGCAAAAGATTAAACGTCTGAAAAATGAAACCAATTTCTTTATTCCTGATGTCGGCAAGTTCGTTGTCAGAACGGCTGCTTACATCCACTCCGTTCAAAATATACTTACCGGCGGTGGCTGTGTCGAGACAACCCAGTACGTTCATCATGGTGGATTTTCCTGATCCTGAAGGTCCCATCAGGGCAACAAATTCATTTTTATAAATGCTGAGCGAAACATCAACAAGTGCTTTGACGGTTACAGTGCCTACCTGGTAAAACCTTGAAATATTTTCCAGAATGATGATCTCTTCTTTCATTGGTCGTTGCGTTTAATTCTCAAAAGTACGAAAAACACCATCGGGAGTTACGGCAGATTTATTAATCAAATAATGAATTTTCATAAGTATTTACAATCGCATTATAAATAAACCGGAGTGGTGGAGCAATGGGTGTATTGTGTTAATTTCTACTCCAGTACTCCAATTCTCCATTAATCCAAAACCAAGTCCACGAATAGTACTTCTTATTTGTCTAAACTGCAAATCGAATTTTTTTAGTACTTCAGGACAAAATCCTGCTTTGTAATATCCTTTTTAAAGAATACCAGTCCAACCCAAAACAGGTCGATTGTGATGCTCACCCGCTTATCCCTTTTAATTGTGTTCCAGGCCTTTTGCATGCCGCTCGACCAGTGAATATCATCGAACATAAAAACGCTGTGTTCATCAGCAAGGCCGGCACACTTTTCAAAATACCGAAGTGTTGGTTCCTTGCGGTGATTCCCATCGAAAAAGACCATGTCGAGTTTCTTTACATTTTTGAGAATGTTGTCCAGAATGGCATCAAAATCGCCAACTTCCACTTCGATATTTAAATTCCGCTTTTTGAAACTTTTACGGGCAACCGATGCCTGCCCCATACATCCCTCCATTGTTATTAACCTACTTTCGGGACTTCCTTTACTTAGATACAGTGAGCTGATCCCTGCAGCGGTGCCAAATTCTAAAATTGTTTCGGGCTTAAAATGACGCGACATCCGGTAAAGAAGTTCCAATTGTTTTTTTGGATGTGTCCGGGCTTTTACAATTTTTCCAACAGTTGTAACCCTGATTGCATATTCTTTGTCTTTGGCAGCCGTCCCAAAATCCATGGTTTCAAGCCGGTCAGTTCGCCGCCTGTACCTGCGTCT
>JAUXBM010000209.1 GCA_030619415.1 Chlorobiota bacterium | reverse complement strand
TCCTGTTTTACAAATTCCGGTGCTGAAAGGAAAAAGACCGGGTCGTTCAATGAAGTGTAAGTACTGAGGGCTGCCAAACCGGCATCGTCAGTCGAAAAATAATTTAATGCCCGGTTTCCGATTAAATCAAAAAGTGTTGGCCAAAGTATAAAACCACCTTTATCGGTATTTTGAAGAATCGCATTAAAATTATCCAGTACAACACTTTGGGTTTTGTCTTTTTGTTCCAATGAAGACAGGTAGTGGTTGGTAATGATTCTGTTCAATTTCGCCGCATCCCAGGTGTGGATATCTTTATTATCGATTCCGGTCAATGTACTGCGGTCATTAATTTGCCAACGGTTCTCGTTGAGGTACCATTGGTACATTTCCGCCAGTAGTGAATGAAGGATTTGTTTTTCAGGCGAAACTGAAGAAGCCAGTTCCTTTTCAAATATCCAGATCGCTTTGACAAGGTGGTCTTCTTCAAACCGGCTTTGCAGGCTGACACGATAGATCAAAGCCTTAAGTGCCTGTGTCTCGTTGCCTTCGGCTTTGGCTGACTGATAAACCTCGTCAACAATTTTTAATGCCGATTTGGGCAGGCCTTTTTTGACATACGCCTCAACCTGTTTCCAGCTTTCGTCGTAAGCCTTTTCTTGCGGGGCAAACAAAAACCCGCTGATTGAAACAATGACTAAACTAAAAATGAAATAAACCAGGATCTTTTTCATATTGTGTTGATTGGATTTGCTGCCAAAGATACAAGCTTAATGCCTGATTGTGTTAAGAAAAGTTGAGAGGTAAATTGGCGAGCGGATTTGGTTGTATTGTTTTTCGCCTGGTGCGAGTCTGGTGTGCCATCCTGCGTGTGGTTGACTTGTGCCGTTGCCTACTTGTCCCTGCATCGCTAAAGTTCGTTGTGAGAATACATCAAGGCACAAGACCAGGTTTCACGCCAGCCCTCGTAAAGCCTTGCTTCGATCGGGGAATTGGTATTTTTATACTTTTGTCACTAGAAATCATCGGTATTATGACAACAATAACGATAAATGAGAATATTAATTGGGATAAAACAGAATTCAATAACTTACAAGAACTTATCAATTATTTATTGATAAAAAAACCAATCGGTGTGTTACAACCTTTAAAAGAAAATGAAATCACCCCGCAAAGAGAGGAACGTTTTAAAAAAGCTTTAAATACCCCAAAATCAGAAATGCTAAATATTTGATTTATGGAAGTCTATGAGCTGGATAATTCCATTTCAGAATCTCGAAAAAATACCGTGCCATCGGTGTTTTTGACGGGAAAGATTTTCTTGTTACTGAAATTTCAGATCATCAATAACTGAACCAATTATACCATCACAACCGGCGAAAGTCAGGCTATCATTAAGATTCATTTGACGTTAATGCTTTTTAAGTTCCTTCAACTCCTTTCCGGAAAGCGATTTTATAAAAGGATGCTTTAATCCTTCATATTCAACCAACTCCATCCTCACCGAACCCACAACAATGTCTGAACCAGCCATCACAGGAATGTGATTTTTATCATCTGTTATCCAGACAGTCATTGGGTATTTTCGTGAAAAAATTTCGCCGATAGCCATCATCGGCTTCACTTCGAGGCAAGGTAACCAACCCCATTCTGTTTCGAGGATTACCCTGCCTTCATATTTTACTTTTGAATGATAAACAGAGTCATCGAGGTAAAAATTGATGTAATAAGTACTGTCGGGGCCAAAATCTTCAACACTCAGGGTACGCATGAAAAAAACGGCTGAAATGATATCGTGAATATCTTCCGGAACCGACTTTTTGATTTTATTGCTTACTGCGATATTGTCTTCACGGTTGAAAAATACATCATCATTGTGCTCAAAATTGCCTTCTTTGGTTCTCCTTATAAAAAGGGTTGGCAGCAATGTTTCGGTATCTATTTGCGATTCAAACCGGTCGCGAACCTTGTAAAACATATCAAAGAAACCGTTTGTTTCACCAGTCCCCAAAATATGGTAAATGGTCCTGTTATTGCTTGCGTTTTCTTTGGTCCATTCATTTACGCTTACTTCAACATCACCGGCATTGAAATTACCCAGCAATGAAGTATAATACACTTTGTATTTGAGCACTTCCCCAACCTGGAAAGCATTATTCGGTGTAGTATCCTGGGCAAAGAATGGATTGCTAAGCAGGAGTACGAGAATTGTTATAATTGCCTTTCTGCTCATGCTTTGTTCGTAAAATTGGGTTCTTACCCAACCACTATATTGATGATCCGGTAAGGAACCACGATCACTTTGCGGACCGTTTTTCCCTCAATCCATTTTTGCGCTTCTTCGGCTGAAACAGCTTTTTCTTCTATTTCAATCACCGGCATACCAACAGGCAGTTCCAGTTTAAACCGCATTTTTCCGTTGAAAGAAACCGGATAAGCATATGTATTTTCGGCAAGGTATTTTTCGTCGTGGGTAGGATAAGGCACAAAACCAACGCCCCCCTCATGACCGAGGGCTTCCCAAATTTCTTCAGCAATATGAGATGCGTAAGGCGACAATAAAACGACCAATGGTTCGAGCACCTCGCGCTTGTGGCATTTCAGGTCCGACAATTCATTGGCACAGATCATAAAAGCACTGACGCCCGTATTAAACGAGAAACGTTCAATATCGCCGGTTATCTTTTTAATCGTTTTATGGAGCGTCTTTAATTCAGCTTCATTGGCCTTCTCATCTGTCACGATCAGCTGATCATCTTCATCGAAATAGAGTCGCCAGAATTTTTTAAGAAACCTGTAAACTCCTTCAATGCCTTTTGTGTCCCAAGGTTTTGATTGTTCCAACGGACCCAGAAACATTTCGTACAAGCGCAATGTATCTGCACCATATTCCTGAATAATGTTATCAGGACTTTCTGTATTGAGTTTGGACTTGGACATTTTTTCAACTTCATGACCACAAATGTATTTTCCATTTTCAAGGATGAATTCAGCATTGGCATGCTCGGGCCTTGAACTTCTGAAAGTCTCCAGATCAAGTACATCATTGTCCACCAGGTGAATATCAACATGCAGCTTTTGCGTTTCGTACTGATTCTTCAAACCATGCGAAACAAACTTGCCTGATTTATTGTCACGGTAAATCAAACTTGATCTTCCTTGTATTTTACCCTGGTTGATCAGTTTTTTATAAGGTTCGTCTTCGCAAACTAATTCAAGATCAAACAAAAATTTATTCCAGAAACGGGAGTAAATCAGGTGGCCGGTTGCATGTTCGTCACCACCAAGATACAAATCGATATTGCGCCAATAGTTATTTGCTTTCTTTGAAAAATACTCCTTATCATTCCACGGATCCATATACCGTAAGTAGTAGGCGCTCGAACCGGCAAAGCCAGGCATAGTATTGGTTTCAAGCGAATATCCCTCTTTTGTTTTCCAATTCTTCGCCCTGGCCAGTGGTGGTTCGCCGCTTTCGGTGGGCAGGTATTTATCAACCTGTGGAAGTTTAAGGGGCAGTTCACTTTCTTCAAGTGGATAAGGCATGCTGTCTTTGTAATAGATAGGGAAAGGTTCGCCCCAGTATCGTTGGCGGCTGAAAATGGCATCGTGCAGACGATAATTAATTTTT
>JAUXBM010000078.1 GCA_030619415.1 Chlorobiota bacterium | reverse complement strand
TAATGAAAGAAAAAACTATTCCTCTTTTTTCTTATCTTCTTTCCCCTCCCGATCTTTATCGGGATTAGTCTCTTCTTCTTTATCTTTTACCTCAGCCGTTGGTTCGGCTTTGACTTCTTTTTTTTCTTCTTTCTTTTCCTCGGCTACTTCCTCGGTAACTTCTTCCTCCGTCTTGGCTTCGGTCTTTTCTTCTACTTTTTCTTTGGCAGCAGTTTCAGCCTGATCGGCAACAACTTCTTCTTCAATTACTTCTTCGATTACCTCTGTAGTTACAGTATCGGTTACAGCTGCAGTTGCAGTAGTTGTCTTCTTTGCGCCGCGCCTGCGCCTTGTGGTTTTCGTCTTCTTGGCTGCTTTTTCCTTCAATAGGTTTTCATTATAGTCAACCAATTCTATCATCGCCATATCAGCATTGTCGCCTAAACGGTTACCTAATTTAATGATCCTGGTATAACCACCCGGGCGATCCCCCACTTTCAACGACACTTCCCTGAATAATTCAGTTACAGCGTTTTTGTCTTGCAGATGTCTGAATACTTCTCTACGAGAATGTGTTGTATCTTCTTTGGCTTTGGTGATCAGCGGCTCAACATAACCCCTCAATGCTTTCGCTTTTGCAACAGTCGTGTTGATCCTTTTATGTAAAATCAATGAAGTAGCCATGTTCGACAACATCGCTTTTCGATGCGAACTTGTACGTCCTAAATGATTAAAACTTTTCCTGTGTCTCATCTCGCTTAATCCTTATCTAATTTATATTTGGCTGTATTCATACCGAATTCCAGTCCTTTTGCATCGACCAGTTCATCCAGTTCAGCCAGCGATTTCTTACCAAAATTCCTGAATTTCAACAAGTCGTTCCTGTTGTAGGCAACAAGTTCACCCAGGCTTTCAACGTCAGCCGCTTTTAAACAGTTCAATGCACGCACCGAAAGATCAAGATCAACCAGTTTGGTTTTCAACAACTGACGGACATGCAGCGTATTTTCGTCAAACTCTTCAGTAACTGAACGTTCTTCTGATTCAAGCGTAATCTTCTCGTCGGAGAAGAGCATAAAGTGGTGAATCAGAATCTTAGCTGCTTCTTTCAATGCCTCCTTTGGATGAATTGATCCATCAGTCTGTATATCGATTACCAATTTTTCGTAGTCCGTTTTTTGCTCCACCCTGTAGTCATCAATATGATATTTCACATTCTTAACCGGAGTATGGATCGAGTCGATGGCAACTGTTCCAACAAGTGCATTTGGATCTTTATTTTCCTCGGCAGGAACATATCCTCTACCTTTGGCAATGGTTAATTCCATGCTTAACTTAACCGAAGGATCAAGTTGACAAATCAGTTCATCAGGATTCAACACCTGGAAAACAGAAAGGAATTTATTGACATCACCGGCTTTAAATGTATCCTGATCGCCAATTACAATATTTACCTTTTCGCTATTCTCATTCTGAATTTGCTGCTTGAAACGGATTTTCTTTAAGTTCAGAACGATCTCGGTGACATCTTCAACAACGCCTTCAACAGTTGAAAATTCATGAACTACTCCATCAATTTTTACATTGGTGATGGCGAATCCTTCAAGTGAAGATAACAGAATACGTCGTAGTGCATTGCCAATTGTCATACCAAAACCGGGTTCCAATGGACGAAACTCAAATGATCCATTGTACTCGTTGGCTTCATTCATGATAACCTTTTCTGGTTTTTGAAACGCTAAAATTGCCATGTTTATATTATGATTTAATGTTCAATTAGTTAATTTATTATTACTTGGAATATAATTCAACGATCAGTTGCTCTTTGATATTCTCAGGGATTTCTTCACGCGGCGGATAGTTCATAAACTTTCCCTGCATCTTTTCATCGTCCCATTCCAGCCATGAAAAATGTTTACCTGAACCCTCCAACGACTCTGTAATTGCAAGCAAACTTTTTGACCTTTCACGAACACCAATAATATCTCCTTCGCGAAGCGAATAGGAAGAAATATTTACAACGCTACCATTTACAGTAATATGGCGATGCGATACCAATTGACGAGCTCCTGCCCTGGTAGGCGCGATGCCCAACCTGAACACAACGTTATCAAGACGTGCTTCTATCAGTTTCAACAAGTTTTCGCCGGTAATGCCTTTTTTGCGTGATGCTTTTTTAAATACGTTTCGGAATTGCTTTTCAAGAATTCCATAGGTGTATTTCGCTTTTTGTTTTTCCTGAAGCTGAATTCCATATTCCGACTGCTTCCGGCGTTTTTTATTTGCGCCATGTTGTCCGGGAGGAAAGTTTTTCTTTTCCAGGAATTTGTCCGGTCCGTAGATCGGGTCGCTGAATTTACGGGCGATTTTCGATTTCGGTCCAATATATCTTGCCATAGTTCTTAAGTAATTTGTCGATTATCTTTTTTAATAAATGCTGAATTATACCCTTCTTCTTTTTGGAGGGCGGCATCCATTATGTGGCAATGGAGTTACATCAATAATCTCGGTAACTTCAATACCTTGTGAGTGGATAGTACGGATAGCGGACTCTCTGCCTGCCCCGGGTCCTTTTACGTAAACTTTTACTTTACGCAGGCCCTGGTCGTAAGCCACTTTTGCGCAATCTTCTGCTGCCATTTGTGCGGCATAGGGTGTATTCTTTTTAGAACCCCTAAAACCCATCTTGCCCGAAGACGCCCATGAAATAACCTGTCCGGCCTCATTGGTCAGCGAGATAATGATGTTGTTAAAAGAAGCTTTTACATAAGCTCTTCCAAAAGGTTCAACCTTAACTACCCTTTTCTTTGTACTTCTGGTTCTTTGTGCCATCGTTCAATCTGTTACTTGACTTTAATACTATTTAACCGCTTTTTTCTTGTTGGCAACGGTTTTCTTTCGTCCTTTTCGGGTTCTTGCATTGTTCTTGGTTGTTTGACCACGAACCGGCAAACCAATACGGTGCCTGATTCCCCTGTAGGTTCCAATATCCTGGAGCCTTTTGATGTTCATCTGGGTTTCGGAACGCAGCTCACCTTCTACTTTCAAGGTGTCGCCAATAATTGCACGAATGCGATTCTGCTCGTCATCCGACCAATCTTCGACTTTTTTGTCCCAATCAACTTCTGCCCCGCTAAGGATCTTTTGTGCAGAACTTCTTCCAATACCGTAGATGTAGGTCAAGCCTATTTCACCTCTTTTATTATTTGGGATATCAACTCCAGCAATTCTAGCCATAATTATATCATTTATTGTTTATTAACAGTCCTTTTAAAATTATCCTTGGCGTTGTTTGAACCTCGGATTCTTTTTATTAATAATGTACAGTCTGCCTTTCCTCCTGACAATTTTGTCCTGAGGTGTTCTCTTTTTTATTGATGCTCTTATTTTCATAGCGCATTATTTATATCTGAATGTTATTCTTCCTTTCGTCAGATCATACGGCGACATTTCAAGCTTAACGCGATCACCAGGTAAAATTTTAATGTAATACATGCGCATCTTGCCCGAGATATGAGCGGTGATTCTGTGCCCATTCTCCAGTTCAACGCGAAACATTGCATTTCCCAACGATTCAATTACAGTTCCGTCTTGCTCTATCGACTGTTGTTTTGCCATATAACTGACTAATTTATATTTATTACTTTTTCAATGTCCTCAAAGGTTGACAATATATCTGCCTTCCCATTTCTTACCACAACATTGTGTTCAAAATGCGCGGATGGTTTAGCATCAGCTGTTCTAATTGTCCAGCCATCTTTGTCCTGGACAACCTCTTTTACCCCAAGGTTAACCATTGGTTCGATGGCCAGCACCATACCCGATTTTAACTTTATACCCGATCCTCTTCTTCCATAATTTGGCACTTCCGGTTTTTCATGCAGATTCCTGCCAACCCCGTGTCCTACCAAATCTCTTACTACCGAATAACCAAACTTTTCTACATAAGTTTGAACAGCGTAACCAATGTCTCCGATTCTTTTCCCGGAAACCGTTTGTTCGATCGCGAGGTAAAGTGATTCTTTTGTTCTTTCCAGTAATTTCAGCAATTCTTCGTTTACGTCCCCTACCGCGAAGGTATAAGCTGAATCACCGTAAAAGCCATTCATCAAAGTACCGCAATCAATGGATACAATGTCTCCGTTTTTCAAGATTCTGTCTCCGGGTATTCCGTGAACTACTTCATCATTCACCGAGATACAAAGAGCAGCAGGAAATCCACCGTATCCTTTAAAACCTGGTACCGCGCCGTGGTCGTGGATAAAAGTATCTGCAACCCGATCAAGTTCCCGCGTAGTAAAACCGGGCCTGATTAATTTGGCTACTTCGGCTAAAGTTTTTCCAACAAGTAATGAACTCTTCCTTTGTATTTCAATCTCTTCGTTTGTCTTAATAGGTATCATACGAAAAAATCGATTTACATACTGAAAGCTGACCTTCCTTTAATGCGTCCCGATTTTGTTAAACCATCATAATGACGCATAAGCAGGTAACTTTCAATTTGTTGTAATGTATCAAGTACAACTCCCACAAGAATCAACAGGGATGTACCACCATAAAACTGGGCAAACTGGCTGTTTACCCCGCCCAGCATCGCGAATGCAGGCATAATGGCAATAAGTCCCAGGAATATTGATCCCGGTAAGGTTATTCTTGACAATATATTGTCTAAATATTCTGCTGTTTTTTTACCTGGTTTTACACCGGGTATAAATCCACCATTCTTCTTCAGGTCGTCTGCCATTTGGTTCGGATTTATCGTAATCGCTGTATAGAAATAAGTAAACAGTATGATCATAATAAAGAACGTAAAGTTGTACCAGAATCCTGTATAATCAGCAAAAGCTGATGCAAAACCTGACAATGCTTCCGATTCAGCAAATCCAACAAGTGTGATGGGTAAGAACATAATTGCCTGGGCAAAAATGATAGGCATTACACCGGCCGAGTTTACCTTCAATGGCAAATACTGCCTTACGCCACCATATTGTTTATTGCCAACTATACGCTTGGCATATTGCACCGGTACCCTGCGTGTTCCTTGTACCAATAATATCGTAAACAGGATCACGAAAATCAATATCACAATTTCCAGAATGAAAGAAACAAGCCCGCCTCCAAGAGGTCCCATTTTTGAGACAAACTCCTGCATAAGCGATACAGGAAGCCGAGCAATAATACCAATCATAATGATCAGTGAAATACCATTGCCGATGCCTTTATCAGTGATTTTCTCTCCCAGCCACATCACAAACAGTGTTCCTGTAACCAGGATAATTGTTGATGAAAACCAGAAATAAAAGGGCGGTGATGCAATTCCCGGGTTAAACGGCGTGATGGCTTCGGGTGGCAATTGCGATACAATATTTGCAATATAAGCCGGCGACTGAAGCGCAACAATAATTACCGTTAAATACCTTGTGATCTGATTGATCTTTCTTCTTCCACTTTCTCCTTCACGTTGCAATCGCTGAAAATATGGTATTGCCATACCCAACAACTGAATAACAATAGAAGCAGAAATATAGGGCATAATACCCAGCGCAAAGATTGAAGCATTTGAAAAAGCACCTCCTGAAAACATATTCAATAAACCCATCAAACCAGAGCTTCCTTGTTGTTGCAAGGCTGACAGCTGGTGAGGGTCAACGCCCGGAAGTACCACATATGATCCCAAACGATAGATCAAAATGATACCGAGGGTGTAAAGAATCCTGTTCCTTAACTCTTCAATCTTATAAATATTCCGAATGGTTTCGATTAATTTCCTCATCTAAACTTAAATTTTTGTGGCAGTACCACCTTGTGCTTCAATAGCTTCAATTGCCGATTTAGTAAAAGCGTGAGCTGAAACTTCGAGCTTGGCTTTCAATTCGCCCATACCCAATATTTTAATCAGGTCGTTTTTCGAGGCCAAACCATTCTCAATTAAGATTTCCTGGTTTACAGTCTTCACTTTTTTGTCTTCGGCCAGTTTTTGAAGGGTCGATACATTGATACCCCTGTATTCTTTGCGGTTAATATTGTTAAAACCAAACTTAGGTACACGACGGAACAGTGGCATCTGTCCACCTTCAAAATGGATTTTACGTTTGTAACCCGATCTTGATTGAGCCCCTTTGTGCCCTCTGGTAGAAGTACCACCCCGTCCGGAACCTTGTCCGCGGCCAATTCTTTTCCGGTTCCTTACAGAACCCTTTGCTGGCTTGAGATTACTTAAATCCATTTCCTTTATCCTTTAATTTCTTCGACCTTCAATAAATGCTGAACTTTTGCGATCATACCCAGAACCTGTGGGCTTCCTTCCATTTCTCTGGATTGGTTTAATTTTTTTAAACCCAATGCCGCCAGTGTCAGCTTCTGACGCTGCGGTCTGTTGATCGCGCTCCTTACGTATGTAATTTTAACTTTACTCATCTTCAGTCGATTCTTATCCGTTAAATACTTTATCTAATGATATACCTCGCTGCTGTGCAACTGTTACCGGGTCGCGCATTTGTGACAATGCATCGATGGTTGCTTTTACCACAGAGTGAGGGTTTGATGATCCTTTTGACTTGGCCAAAACATCTTTTACACCAACACTTTCGAGTACAGCACGCATAGCACCACCTGCAATTACACCAGTACCTGGCGCCGCCGGTTGAACATAAACCCTGGCTCCACTGTATTTTCCGGTTTGCTGATGAGGCAATGTGCCTTTCATAACAGGAACTTTAATGAGGTGTTTTTTAGCGTCATCAATGCCTTTGGCAATGGCTGAAGTAACCTCTTTTGCTTTACCAAGTCCGTATCCAACTACACCATTTTCGTTGCCAACAACTACAATGGCACTGAAGCTAAATGTACGGCCACCTTTGGTTACCTTGGTAACCCTTTGAATACTAACCAGTCTGTCTTTAAACTCGATCTCGCTGGATTTAACTCTCTTTACGTTTGCGTTTGACATAGCTTATTAAAATTTTAGTCCGCCTTTTCTGGCAGCTTCAGCAAGAGATTTTACCCTGCCATGATACAAATATCCGTTTCTGTCGAAGACTACATTTTCAATGCCGGCAGCTTTTGCTTTTTCAGCAATCAGGTTTCCTACCTTTTCAGCTTGCTCAATCTTTTTTACTTTGCCCGTATCAGTATCTTTATCCCTCGATGAAGCCGATATCAGTGTACTTCCACTCATATCATCAACCAACTGCACATAAATTTGCTTGTTGCTTCTGAATACGGTCATACGTGGTCTCTCCGGGGTGCCGTTGATGGTTTTCCGGATCCTCATCTTGATTTTGGACCTGCGATTAACTTTTTTATTCTTTATTCCCATCTTATTTAGGGTTTTTTCTGTTGTCAGATTGATTCGTATTTTACTTCTCAGCAGCTGCTTTACCAAGTTTCTTCCTGATCTCTTCGCCCTTAAACCTGATACCTTTACCCTTGTATGGTTCAGGCTTCCTGAATGAACGAATCTTTGCGGCCACCTGTCCAAGCAATTGCTTGTCAAAACTGGTCATCGTGATTGTTGGTTTTTTACC
>JAUXBM010000186.1 GCA_030619415.1 Chlorobiota bacterium | reverse complement strand
TATAATTGGATACTCGACCCAACATGGACACTCTCCAGCGGAAGCGGAACCAATCAAATCGAAATTCTGTTTGGTGCAAATGCGGCTGAGGGAATCCTCCAGGTGAATACAGAAAATTATTGTGGCATCAGCGAAAATGCTTCAAAACAGATAGATGTGATCTATGTTGGGATTGATGAACCCGGCAACAACGACATGCTGATCTATCCTAACCCCTCAAAAGGAATTGTACATATAACATTCCATGAAACGCCTGTTCAGCCCACCGAAATAATGGTCAAGAACCTCACCGGAAAAACGGTTTATTATTCCAAAGCAATTCAGGAAAAGTTGATGGAAGTTGATTTGTCAGACCTTCCTGCAGGGATTTACTTATTACAATTGCGTGTAGAAAACGTACTGTCAACCCGAAGAATCGTTCTTGAGAAATAGTAAGCAATGTCAGGTTAAATATATTCATTCTACTCCATCACTCCAATATTCCATCACTCCGGTTTTATATCTATTTGGTGGATATTGTATTTTTACGCCAATCATAAAATCTATTCATGGAAAAAGTCAGGAAAGCCCTTAACGAATCTGCAGCCATGCGCTGGGGAATACTCATCCTTACAGGATTTATTCTTTCGGTTAACTATTATTTCTACGATGCCTTTTCTACTTTGAAAGGTCTGTTGATGAGTGAATTCGGTTTCTCAAATACCGACTACGGCCTTTTTGTTTCATTTTATTCCATTCCAAACACTTTTCTGCTGATGGCAGTTGTAGGAGGGGTTATTCTCGACAAAATTGGAATAAGGAGAACGGGTTTTATTTTTGTTTTTTTTATGGCTTTTGGGGCCATGCTCACTGCTTATGGTGCTTCTGATTATTATGGAAATAATGGTCCGGGTTATGGATTAATGACATCTTTCCTTCCGGGCTATTCACCCGAATTGAAAATGATGTTGCTCGGTCGGTTCTTTTATGGACTTGGAGCTGAAACAAGTATTGTTGTTGTAAGTAAAATTCTCGTAAAATGGTTTAAAGGAAAGGATCTTGCCCTGGCATTTGGTTTAAAAGTTGGATTTGGTAGGTTAGGGACGTTTGTCGCTTTACAACTTTCGCCTGTTATCGCTGATGGTGGAGCGCATCTAAGTACTGCTATCTGGTTTGCAGCAGTTCTTGTGCTGGCCGGTTTGCTTGCTTTTATTGTCTATATATGGTACGATTTAAAATTGGACAAACAACTTGCAATAACAGAAGTTAAGTCCAAAAAAGATGCTTTCAGGTTTAGAGATATTACCAGTTTGTTAACCAATCCTGCCTTCTTATTGATAGCTTTATTATGTGTTACTTTCTATTCTGCGGTTTTCCCATTTATTGCGTTTGCCCCTGATCTGCTATTTAATAAATTTGGTCTTAGTGATGTAGAAAGTGGCAGATATACTTCCTTAATACCGCTTGCTACTTTGATATTTACTCCACTTTTTGGAATGTTTATCGACAGGAAGGGAAAGGCGGCTTCACTCATGGTTTTTGGTTCGCTGTCCTTGTTGCTTGTCCATTTATCTTTTGCCTACACATACATCCCGCCCTGGTTGCCAATGATCTTTCTGGGTTTGGCATTTTCCCTCATTCCGGCTACCATGTGGCCCTCAATGGTTAAATTGGTTGATGACAAAATAATTGGGACTGCTTACGGGTTAATGTATTCGATCCAAAACCTGGGATTGTTTGTATTCCCGATACTTGCCGGATATATCCTGGATGCTTCTAATCCCGGCAATCCTGAAACATTGGATTACACTGCCACAATGACAATGTTTGTAATATTGAGTTCATTGGGTGTGGGTTTTGCATTTTTACTAAAAAATCAGGATGCTAAAAAAGGCTATGGAATTGAGTTACCGCTGAATAAAAAGTAATCGATTCCTATTTCTTTAATTATTTAGAACTGTTCTAAAAATATCTTTTGTTTAAGCCTCAAAGCGAAAAGGGTATAAATTAGAGCCTTTCATTTTCAACAACTCATAAACACAGATTCTATGTCACATCATGATGAGGTAATGTATTCGGTAAATCCTGCCGGAGAAAAATTTGAAATCCCTGCAAAGGATCAATACGGAAAAGAATTTCGACGATTAGAAAAACTCACCCAAAAAGCGCATACCGAAAGCAAAGAAATCGTGGTAGTAATGGGTGTGGGTTTTGTTGGTGCGGTGATGGCTGCCATCGTCGCCGACACAAAAGATGAGCAAGGAAATTATACCAAGTTTGTGATCGGGTGTCAGCGGCCAAGTGTAAGAAGTTACTGGAAAATACCAATGCTGAACAGGGGGGAATCGCCTGTTAAAGCAGAAGATCCTGAAGTGGAAGAGTTGATTAACCGGACTGTAGTTGACGAAAAAACACTAATTGCAACTTACAATAGCGACTGCCTGAAACTGGCCGATTGTGTGGTAGTGGATGTACAGTGCGACTTTACGAAAAAAGAACTCGGTAACATGAAAACCGGTACAGCGGACATGGCAGCGCTTGAAGCTACAATAGCTACAATTGGTGAAAAAATACCGGCTGAATGCCTTGTGCTGATCGAAACCACAGTTGCTCCCGGAACGACCGAGTTTGTCGCCTGGCCTATATTGAAAAAAGAATTTGCCCAGAGAGGTATCAATTCCGAGCCACTACTTGCACATAGTTTTGAAAGGGTAATGCCCGGAAAAGAATATGTTTCCAGCATACGCGATTTCTGGCGTGTTTGTTCAGGTTGTAACCCTGAAGCACGAAGCCGGGTGGAAAAATTTCTGCATGAAGTGCTAAACACAAAAGATTTCCCATTGACTGTAATGGACAGGCCCATTGAATCGGAAACGACCAAGATTGTTGAAAATACTTACAGGGCAACAATTTTGGCTTACCTCGATGAATGGAGTCTTTTCGCCGAGCGAAATGGTGTCGATCTGATCAAAGTGATTAATGCCATTAAAATGCGCCCCACACACAGCAATATGATTTTCCCCGGTCCGGGAATTGGTGGGTATTGTTTGCCAAAAGATGGTGGCCTTGGTTATTGGGCTTACAAACATATTTTGGGTTTTGAAGATGGTGAGAAAGTTTTCAAAGTTACGCCCACTGCTATCGACATCAATGATACCCGCGGATTGCATGTTGCCGAGTTAACCCGCGATGCACTGAGGAATATGGGTAAAAATTTGTCAGGGGCTAAAGTACTTTTGTGTGGTGCCAGCTACCGCGAAGATGTTGGAGATACCCGTTACAGCGGTAGTGAATTGGTCATTCGAAAACTAACAGAGATGAGGGCTGACGTAAGTGTACACGATCCTTATGTTGATCATTGGTACGAATTTGAAAGTCAGGATACCTATCCTGCCCCGGGTCAATCATGGGCACGCTTTTTCCATAACCAGGAAAACTTGCCGGATTTACGGGTTCAAAAAGACCTCGCCGCAGCAACAAAGGGGGTTGAGGCATTGATTCTTGCTGTTCCACATTCAGATTACAAAAATCTTGACCCTGAGGAAATTGTAAAATGGGCAGGCAAACCCATTGCCATTATTGATTGCTTCGGAATGCTTACGGATGATGTGATCAGGAAGTATTTTGAATTGGGCTGCGAGGTGAAGGCTTTGGGCCGGGGACATATCCAGCGCATCAAGAAAGAGGTTAAAAACGGCAAGGCGTGAGGATTTCTAATCCCTTTAAACCTATCAGGTCGACCCGGACCTGTTAGGTTGAAATTCATTCTACACAATTTTTAGCATATTTTTCATCCTGTTAGGTTCAAGTCAACCTAACAGGATTGAATATTTAGGCAAATGTTAAAAATTTGTTAAATTATTGTTAATCAGTAAGGTAAAGTGTCCGAATCTGGTCAGGTGGTGTTTGTAGCCGAACAATACTGTTCGGCCTGATTTTCATCCCACTTCATTTAAATCTCAGATATTAAGCAGGTTAAAGTTTTTGGCACAGCAATGGTTAATGACTTTCCAGCAATCATTAATTAAAAACTTTAAACTTAATATCATGAAAACAAGAATCGCAACATTAGCAATTTTACTA
>JAUXBM010000053.1 GCA_030619415.1 Chlorobiota bacterium | reverse complement strand
CTGGGGATACGCAGCCTTTGGTTGACTATTTCAAAAAAAACTCTGCGGATCCTGGTTACAGAAAAAAGATTGACAACGGACTTATTCCCCTGGTAAATAGAGCAATTCAGTCATACATCTCGGGAGAAACCGAAACATTGCTCGCCACCGTAAAAAAATTATCAGCATTACAAATGGATGTATTAAAAAAGATGATACCGGAATCTGTTATAGATATTTGGCAGGCGGGGTTAGAAAGCGGTGATTATTACTTAAAATTATGTGGTTCAGGTGGTGGAGGGATGATCCTTGGATTTACAAATGATAGTGCCAATGTACTCAACAATCTGTCCCCGTTCAACCCAATAATAATTCACCGTTTATAAGAAAATTTAAATTGATGTTCGAAGAAACTTTAACGATAGGCCAACTACAGCAACAATTGGAATCATACCTCCAGAAGGATGCTTTTTCCGGTTTTCCGGAAGTGTTACAGGAATCAACCAGCCACATCATGCAAATGAAAGGCAAACGAATAAGGCCTGTAATGCTACTTACAGCTTGCCAGGCTTTTGGCGGCGATATCAGCCGGGCGATGGGACCCGCGAGTGCGATGGAAGTTTACCACAATTTTAGTCTTGTACATGACGATATTATTGATGAAGCCGACATCAGGCGCGGTCGGCCAACGGTGCACAAATCGTTCGGACTTAACAAGGCCATTCTCACAGGCGATGCGATGCTTCTCCATTCCTTTGTCCTTTTGAAGCGTGGGCCGGATGATAAATTATCAGCCATGCTAAAGGTGTTTTCCAAGGCAACCACCCAGGTAATGGAAGGCGAGCAGTATGATGTAAACTTTGAGGATATTCCTGAGGTGACAGAAGAGGAATATATGATGATGATTGAATTTAAGACCTCTGTATTGCTGGCGGCAAGTTTACAGATCGGTGCGATTATTGGCAATGCCTCACCCGAAGATCAGCAGCGTATTTATGATTTTGGTTTGAACCTTGGTTTGGCATTTCAGATAAAAGATGATTATCTAGATGCTTTTGGAGATGAGAAAAGTTTTGGAAAGAAAATCGGTGGAGATATTCTGATGAATAAAAAAACATACCTGCTGATTACTGCCCTGAAGCAGGCAGATGCAGAAACCCGGAAAAAAATATTCGATTTATTTGAGGTTCAGGATGAAGATAAAAAGATTGCCCAAATGCTGGAAATTTTCACGATGCTTGGCGTGAATGAAATTACTTTTGCAAAAATGGAAGCGCTTTACCGGCAATCACTTGAAGCACTCAACCGGCTGACATTGGATAAGGAATCGAAAAAAATGCTTTTTGAATTGGCTGAAATGGTTTATCACCGCACGCATTAAGCATCATTTTGAAATCGGTGTGATTTAAGATACCTGCCGAGCGCCCAAAGCGGGAAAACATTACGGTATGAAGTATAAACCTCCATGCAGTTCCCATTGAATACCCCTGAAATGCCTTCCTGTTCCCAGTCACCATTCGGATTTTGTTTCGCCATCAAATAGGCAATTCCTTTTTCGATGGGCTTTTTGTCAGGATAATTGGCCGCCATCAATCCCAATAAAGCCCAGGCCGTGTTTATGACTTGTCCTTCATCATGTTCAATATATTTTTTCTCAACGCAAGATTCGAAAGATTCCCCCCAGCTTCCGTCTGCTCGTTGTTTGCTGATGAGGAATTCACAGGCTTTTTTAATGGGCTCAGAAACAGGGCTGTTGCCAAATGTATTTTCCCCTCCCTTTACCAACCCTTCAATTCCAAACCAGGTTCCGTAAGTGAAACAAACACCCCACGATCCATACCAGGATCCATCATTTCGCTGAATAGATTTTATATAATGGAGGCCTTTCTTGATCGATGTTTCAATTTCATTTTTTCGATGATCTGGAAACGCTGAGGTGAATTGTCGAAGCCCCTGAATCACTGCCGATGAACATTCCACGTAATTGTATTCAATCATTATGTTTCCGAAAATATGCGAAGGGTTTAGTTTTTCCAGCCATGAAGGACCCCTGATATTTTCGTAAGAAGCCCAACCACCTTTTGAGTTTTGCAATGAAAGTAAAAGGTCGATTGAAGGAATTAAGCGCTCCTGGTTAATTGTTGGCTCACCTTGTAATTTTATCGGCTGTGTATCATTCAGCATAATGGACGTTTTTACTCCCTCGCCGGTACAGTCGGTAATGGTCCACCCATGGTCTCGTGTAGAAAAAGGCCAGGCGCCAATGGTTTTATCCCTAAAATATTTCTTGTATTCGAAGTGGTTGGTTTTAATTTGGGAATCGTCAATGAAGGCGTACATTGTTTTTGTGAGTTCCGGGAACTCATTTTCCAATCCGGCATCAAGCAAGGCCTGGGTGGCGAAAATCGTATCCCAGAGTTGTGAGCCGTTGTAACCATTCATTTTTATGCCGTCCTCGGCTACCCAGAGATAATCTTTCCACCGGTCAACATGTTTTTTAAACTCCTCTGAATTTTTTCCGTGATTGTACCAAACACATAGCGAGTTAATTACCTGGTTTACAGGTCCAATGTTAATATAATTGGTTTGTTTGTCTTCGGCATCAATGTAGTTTGCGATGAATTTCAGCGCTTTTTTTCGTAGAAATTTTAAGTGCACTCTTTCGTAAAAATTCGCCAAAGCACTAAAAACCGAATACAATCTGGTGAGGGGCTGATAGCGGTCAGTTACCGTGCAAAGTTTTCTTGATTTTTTCCAATCGATTTCTGCGTAAGCTTCAACATAAATTTCTTCCCTGATGGATTTTATTAAATCGGTAATTGGAGCTGTAATTCGTTGTCCATAAGCATAACTCATGGGTAGAAAAACCATCCGGCTGTGTGGCCAGTATCTGCCGGGGTGGAAGGGCAACCATTTGGGTAAAATCCACAATTCGGGAAGCAAGCTGTCGTTACCTTCCCATTCGTACAATCCCAAAACCGATAAATAAAACTTTCCCCAGGGTGGGATACCGGTTGCACCTCCGTTGTCCTGAATCCACTTCCCGGCTTTGATTAATTGCGGATCATCCTTTTCAACATCAAGCAGGCGCAAACTAACATATTGCAAAACCGTACCAAACATTGTTGATTTGCCTTCAATATGCAATCCCCAGCCGCCATCTTCATTCTGGTGGTTGAAAAAGTATTGTTTCATCAAAGCTGATACCGGCGCTTCAAAAGGGGTATTTGTAAGGTAGGAAATAAATACCAGTCCCGGCATTAAAAACATCGGGCCGCCGTAATCACCTGGCCAGTTACCGGCTTCGGTTTGCAATGTTTCGTAATACGCGAATCCTTTACGGACAGATTCGTAAGCTGTTATTGCTAATTCTGTTTTAAGATAGGAGGGAGGCTGATTTTTCGCTTCGGAATATTTAACTTTTTCTACCTGGCTGCGATAAACTTTGTCGCCGGTATTCGGATTGCTTGTTTTATTGAAAACAAAAGCCTTTGATAGTTCATCGAGGTAAGCGGCACCTTCAGGTTTTTCCCAATCGCTTTCAGATTTAATAATCTTTTTCAGGTTTTCAGGCAAAAGAAATTCCCAGAATTGCCTGCCATGGTCGGTTTCTAAAACCCAGTGTTTCCAAAAAGGATTTTGCTTGTTCTTGTTGTCGGGCATGTGTATTTACTTGTTGTAAGTGGTTCATCCATTTTAAGAATACAACATTGCAAAAGAACAAATTATTCGTTGAAGAACTGATTTGTAGTAGAATTAAATAATGCGAACTGTCAATATTAATTAACATTTTCATATCCTTTTTTAAGGCCTATTTATTGTATTTTTGGCGCTTATTTTCTCAGAATGCTATTAACACTTTACAAGTCAGCTTTAAGGCCGATAGAAATAAAAGCCTTGCTAAAACTCAAAATTAAAGGTAGCGCCTATTCACCAAGCAAAGAGCCACTCGAAGAGTTGGCTTTAAAATTGAATGACAGGGATTTTTGCTATGCTGCACTGGGTAAAGTCTCAAGATCTTTTTCGGTAGTTATTCAGCAGCTCCCGCCAGCGTTGAAAGATGCCGTTTGCGTGTTCTATCTTGTGCTTCGTGCCCTCGACACCGTGGAAGATGACATGAGCATCCCGCTGGAACAAAAACTTCCAATGTTGGTTGATTTTTATAAAGCGAGCAACGAAGAAGGTTTCAGCCTGTCGGGCATCGGAGATCATGATGATTACACCACTCTTTTGGAAAATTATCCAAAAGTTTATCGGATGCTTAAAACGCTTAAGCCGGAATCGCAGGATACAATTATCGAAATCACCAGAAGAATGGGTTGGGGGATGGCCGACTTCGCAAAAAGAGAAGTAGTTACCATTGAAGATTTTGATTTCTATTGCCATTATGTCGCCGGATTGGTTGGCATTGGATTGACCAGGTTATTTGTAGCATACAATCCAAATTCCATTGATCTGGAGAATAAAAACGGGATTGCGAATTCGATGGGCCTGTTCCTGCAGAAAACAAATATTATCCGCGATTATCACGAGGACCTTTATTCAGACAGAACATTCTGGCCAAAAGAGATTTGGAATGAGCATGTTGATGCGCTTGATCATCTGGCGAAAGCCCCAAAAGATGAAAAGTCGCTGGCTACCCTTAATCACATGATTGTAGATGCTTTGCAGCATATTCCCGATTGCCTTCAATACCTGAGTGGTGTGAGGGATGAAAAGATCTTCAGGTTTACGGCAGTGCCTCAAATTATGGCGATCGCAACTTTGAGCAAGTTGTATAACAATCCCGAAGTACTGACCGGTGTTGTAAAAGTTCGAAAAGGGCTGGCTGCTAAGCTGATGTTGTATATAATTACCATGAATGATGTGTACAAATATTTCGAAAAGGGAATTCGTCAAATAGAGAAAAAGAACAAGCCTGGTACACCTTATTTGCAGGAGACTGATAAAATTTTAAAAGAACTAAAGGAGTTGCTCCGGACAAAATCTTTTCGATCAAGTTAATTTATGAAAAGCAATCGTGTTTTATTAACCTCAATGATTTCAAAAAAATGACCATGACAACTGACAAAATCAATTACGATGTTTGTATAATCGGTGCGGGAATTGCAGGTGCAACAATAGCAGCATACCTCGCAAAGCAAGGAAAGAACATAGTAATCGTTGAACGCAATTTAAGCGAAAGAAATGTAATCATCGGCGAGTTGTTGCAACCGGGAGGCGTGCAGCGGTTACAGGAAATGGGGTTTGAATCCTTCCTCGATAACATTGATGCACAGCCGGTTTATGGTTACGATATGATTTTTGAAGAAAGGGATTACCATATTCCTTATCCGAATAATAATGGAGAACCTTCGGGTTACGGATTCAGAAACGGAGCTTTTCTGCAAAACATAAGAAAATACATTCTGGCTCAGGACAATATTACAGTTATTGAAGCGCGTGTTACAGCGCTTATCGAAAAAGACAATACGGTAACGGGGGTTCAGTTTCTGCGAAAGCAAGTAACGGATGAAGAAATAATACATGCTGATTTGACCATCGTTACAGATGGCCCCATGTCGAGGTTCCGTGAACAGTTGTCGAACCCGGATAAAAAAGTAAATGGCTACTTTCTGGGATTGTTGTTGAAAAATTGCGAATTGCCCTATCCCAATCACGGTCACATGGTGATGGGCGATCATCCGCCATTTGTTATTTACCCTGTTACTACATCAGCTTGGCGAATTTTGATTGATTTTAAGGGAGAAAAACCGCCAAAATTTGGCCCTGATTTTAAGAAATTCCTTTTAGAGACTTTCGAAAAGTTTATACCCCAATCAGCCCGGGCATCATTTGTGGCGGCTGTAGAGGAAGGTAATTTCAAAATGTTTCCCAACCACAGGCTTCCGGCTGCCCCGATTAAAAAAGCAGGTGCCGTACTTTTAGGCGACTCCTTAAATATGCGGCATCCATTAACCGGTGGCGGAATGACGGCTACTTTTGCCGATGTAATGAACCTTAGTGAAAACCTGGAAACTGTGAAAGATTTTTCAGATGGAAAGGCGGTGAGTAAAGCTGTTCAGAAATATTATGATACCCGTCATCTTGGAACACAAACAACCAATATTCTGGCCGATGGACTTTATGGAGTCGTTTACCATCCTGATTTACGCAGGGCATTTTTTGAATACGTGAGCAGGGGAGGAAAATATTCTGAAGAAACCATTGCCATCCTCGCCGGACTCAACAGGAATAAGAAGTTATTAAAAAAACATTTTATCGGGCTGGCAAGCTATGGAACAAAAAAGAAACTTCAATCGGCCAATATTAAAGAAATGGGCGATACATATGGTATGGTGAAAGAAGCTGTTCGCATTATCACCCCATTATTGCTTGACGAAAAACCGGATATGGCAACCCGGCTGGTGTTAAAGGCCCTGGCTAAAGGAGAAGCAGTTGTCAGCGATATTAATTTTCGAATTTAGATTTCCTTGTAATCGGTTAAGCTATGCTACATACCGTTTTAAAAACGGTTAATTTTCAATTGGTATTGGGACTAAATTAAGAAGAATAATCTTCAACTCAATCACTAAACCCGGCTTGCAGTATATGCTAATATTAGGTGGGGTTATTCCAATATCCTATTCTTCAAGTCCATTTGTTCGTGCAAAATCCTTGTTATTTCAATTTTGTTATTGTCAATTGTTCGGTAAAAAATCACATGACGACCAGACCTAAGTCCAAATAGTTGGGTTATTATTCCTTCGTATTTTTTTCCAATGCTTGGATTCTTTGCAATTTCTCTAAAGCTTTCTATTAACATTTGATAGTATAAGTCTGCTTGACGTTCAGACCAGAAATCGAATGTATAGTTCCAAATCTTTGATAAATCATCTATTGCTTTATTCGTCAAAAAATACTTAGCCATTCAATTCCTTTTTTGCTTTTAAGTCTTCTAGATGCAATTCTGGATTAAAATTATTGGCAATTCCACTTTCTACACCTTCCTGAATTGCATTTCGTAAAGAAATAATCCTATTTTCTTCTTCCTCCAATAGTCTTAATCCTGCCCGAATCATTTCACTGGCATTTTTGTATCTACCAGTATTTAAATGGCTTTGAACAAATTTATCAAAGTAATTTCCTAACGATATTGATGTATTCCTACTCATAGTATTATCATTTTCGCAAAGTTACCAAATATTGGTATGAGTATCATTTTTTTTTTTTTGGATCTTCCAGAGTCCGTATAAGCGGACCTGGAAGAGTCATTGACAAACAACTCTTCCAGGGCTTTCAGACTCTGGAAGGTCGTTGATTATAAAAATGAAATATTTTCCTACTTTCGCTTGCAGCAACTAATACCGATTTTTATGAATAAAAGAGATTGGAAAAGCATCCGGGATTTTGAAGATATACGATTTGAAAAATGGAATCACATTGCCAAAATCACCATTAACCGGCCAAAAGTTTACAATGCTTTCAGGCCAACAACCACAACCGAAATGTCAGTGGCCCTGGACATTTGCCGCGAGGATACGGATATCTATTCTATCATTCTAACGGGCGAGGGCGATAAAGCATTTTGTAGTGGTGGCGACCAGAATGTAAAAGGCAAAGGAGGTTACATTGGTGAAGATGGTGTGCCGCGCTTAAATGTGCTGGATGTGCAGCGGAAAATTCGTTCGATGCCGAAACCGGTGATTGCTATGGTAAACGGATATGCGATTGGAGGTGGTCATGTTTTACATGTGGTGTGCGATTTAAGTATCGCTTCAGAAAATGCCATTTTTGGTCAGACAGGTCCAAAAGTCGGGAGTTTTGATGCAGGCCTCGGATCTTCATTTCTTGCATCTATTGTCGGGCAGAAGAAGGCACGTGAAATCTGGTTCTTAAACAAGCAATACAGTGCACAGGAAGCCCTCGAAATGGGACTGGTAAATAAAGTTGTGCCTTTTGAAAAACTTGAAGAAGAAACGGTTGACTGGTGTCTGACGATGCACAAGCGCAGCCCGATGGCTTTACGGATGATCAAATTGGGTTTGAATGCCGAACTGGATGGCCAGATTGGCTTGCAGGAATTTGCCGGAAATGCCACTTTAATGTATTACATGATGGACGAAGCCCAGGAGGGAAAACATGCTTTTCTTGAAAAACGGGATCCTGATTTTCATAAGTTTCCTAAATTTCCCTAAAGACCTAAGACAGAAGAACCAAGACAGAAGACACAAGACCTAAGACAGTAAGCAGTCCTCAGTCGGCAGTTCTCAGCCTACAGTTTTCTTTCAACCAATGACCAATGACCAATTATCCAATAACCAATCCCCGAATCTCCTCCTGGCTCAAAGCCTTCCGTCTGCGGACACTACCACTTGCACTTTCCAGTATTTTAATGGGGGGTTTTTTGGCCATTCATGATGGGACTTACAATTGGCTGATTGTCTTTTTAGCTGCTGTTACAACTACACTTCTGCAAATTCTGTCAAACCTTGCCAATGATTACGGCGATTCTCAAAAAGGAACTGATAACGTCAACAGGCTTGGTCCGCTTCGTTCGGTCCAAAGCGGGGAAATTTCTCCGGGGCAAATGAAGAAAGGGATCTGGGTTTTTGTTTTGCTGTCACTCATCAGCGGTATTTTGCTGCTTTATATTTCTTTTGGCAATAACTTTACTACTGCGCTGTTTTTCCTCGTTTTAGGAATCGCATCAATCGGCGCAGCCATTAAATATACTGTTGGGAAAGGGGCGTATGGTTATGCCGGTTTCGGCGATTTGTTCGTCTTTCTTTTTTTTGGCTTGGCTGGCGTTTTGGGTACGTACTACCTCAATACAAAATCATTTGATTGGGAGGTATTATTGCCGGCTGTCTTCACCGGTTTATTAAGCGTTGGTGTATTAAATCTAAACAATATGAGGGATATCGACAATGATGTCCAGTCGGGTAAACATACACTCGCTTCCAGGATGGGATATAGCAATGCAAAAATTTATCATG
>JAUXBM010000191.1 GCA_030619415.1 Chlorobiota bacterium | reverse complement strand
GGATGGACATCACCATTTTTTGCTTTTGGTGAGCGTATTTTCTGGCAGGATTTTAACATTGAAATTGACAAAAAATTCTCGCGAAAATTAAAAGGCACCTACGCATACATGTACCAGACTTACGACATTGCAACTTTAGAAGGGCATATTGAATTGTACGATTCTACAGTTTATGCCAATATTGCCGTACTCGACATGACCTATAAATTTAACCGAAAAAATGCTTTGCGCTGGGAAGTTCAAGGTTTGTGGACCAAGCAGGATAAAGGTGACTGGGCAGCCATTTTGCTCGAATATACTATTTCGCCTCACTGGTTTTTTGCAGTAAGCGATCAGTGGAATTACGGCAACTCAGATAGTCAGGCGCAGGTGCATTATTATACAGGTTCATTTGGATACACACGCCGGACTACCAGGATAGCCCTAACTTATGGACGTCAGCGCGAAGGTATTATTTGTGTTGGGGGAGTTTGCCGGCGTGTACCCAAGACCAGCGGATTTTACTTTACTATTTCAAGCAATTTCTAAGGATATGAAAACAATAATAATTCAGGTTTTAATTTCGACCTTTGTGTTGGCAATGATTTTTTCATCTTGTGAAAAAATTGAAGCGCCTTATTTTGTGTATGAAGAAAAAGATACGATCCCTCCTGATACGATCCCTCCTGACACAACCAAACTGATAAAAAAAGTTTTGCTTGAAGACTATACGGGTCATACTTGCGTGAACTGCGCAGAAGCCGGGTTTATTGCTCATGATTTACAGGAAATTTATGGCGAACAGTTAATTGTGATGGCTGTGCATGCAGGCTTTTTTGCACTGCCCAGACCCGGCGATCCATACTTAAGTGATGATTTTCGTTGCGATGCGGGTAATGCCTGGAATAACTATTTTGGGGTTGGGTCGGCCGGTAACCCTAATGGCATTGTTAACAGGGTGCCAAGTTCTCCTGGAAATTATATTGTTGCGGTTGATAAATGGGATGGCGCCATTCATGATGAACTGGAAAAAGAACCGGTAGCCGGAATGACTATTGAAAATGATTTTAAGGCAGGTAGCAAAATACTGACTACTGTTGTAACCACAAAATTCGTTGAAGAACTCGAAGGTACTTTCAGTCTGCTTGTTTGTATTACTCAGGATAGCATCATCAGTGGCCAAATGAACAACGACCCCAATGTGGGTGATACACCACTCATAGAGGAATATGTTTTTATGCATATGTTGGAAGGAAGCATGAATGGCGATTGGGGGGAAGTATTGATAGAAAACCCGGTAGTTGACCAGGAATACGAAAAAACATATTCAATCACTTTTGAAGATGACTGGGTTCCAAAAAACTGCCATGTAGTTGCCTTTGTTTTTGATGAGGATTTGAAAACGATCCTCCAGGTTGAAGAACTGGCAGTGCTGGAAGAGTAACGGCGGATTTATCCGCCGAAAAATGAGAAATCTAACCAAACCTGAGACGGCGGATAAATTCGCCGAAACTGGCGACTGAAGTCGCCGGTACAATTACTGTATTATTCCCAATGCCCTGATTGCTTTCCGGTAAGCTTATCAATGGCTATTTCCAAAACCACTGTTTTCTTCAACACTTTTTCATCGTATTCGTTGTGGTCACCACCGCCATATTTTGACATGATCACATCCATGCCTGCTATTTTTCTCTCTTTATCTTTTACAATAGATATTTTACCCAAACCAATAATAGAGCGGTATTTGGTAGTCCAGTTGCAGGCTTTTTTTGCCTTGATCACTTCATCGCACAATTCCATTTCGAAGCATACAAAATCATTTTGGCCGATCATATCGATCTTTTTACCGGCGGTAGCAGAGTGAATAAAAATGCGGTTGTTTTTATATCCGAAATTTACCGGAACAATGTGTGGTACATTGTCGATGGCAAATCCCAGCCTGCACACTTGTGACTTGTTCAGTATTTCTTTCAGGAGAATAGGATCGGTGATTTCTTTTTCGAGGCGTCGCATTTAGCACGTGTAAAGTGGAACAAACAGATTGTTTACAAAATCAAAAATAACAATTAAAAATCCTGTCAGACTTCAAAAGTCTGACAGGGTTTGGCGGAATTTTAAATTTACATTTTCGGAATTCTGCCCGGCGTGTGAGGCGCTTTCAGCTTATCCAATTCATCATCCAGTTCTTCAAGCAATTTCCCAATTACCTTTAATTGATCAATACCGGCAGGAACTTCATCTTTCAATACCTGGTAATTCATTTTCATGGTAGCTGTTGGTGCAGAAGTTGAGCTCCACATGCCCCACATAAGTTCCTGTAATCTGCTGGAAAGTGGCATCTTTTCCGGAGGCACTTCTTCCCAGCTTGCTTTGGCAGGTGTTCCGTCAAATAAGAATTCAACTGATTTCAAGTCTTCTTTTGCTTTTTGCGCCTTGTTCTTCATTTCAATTGTTGAACCGTTGGTTTGTTGAATAGCCTGCTGGATGTAAGCTGTCTTTTCCTCCAATTCATCAAAGTATTGTTCAGCAGCCGAAATCACCCTGTAAACTTCGGTAACATCTTTTTGGAAGCCAAGCAGCGCTGCCCTGTCTTCGGCAGGGAGTGTAGTGTTGTTAAGCACTTTTGCAGTAAACTCAACCGTACCGGCTAACTGTTTTATTTCTCCATTATGGAACAGGGCCATTTCAACAGTGTATTTTCCGGGCATTGCCAGCATTCCGCTTCTGCCTTTTTTTATCGGATCGTATTTATTTTCTTTCAGTCTTATTGGTGCAGTGTTTCCGTACTTTAAATCCCAGTTCAATCGATGAATTCCCGTCGAGGCCTTTGTAAAAAGTTTTCTGACCTCCAAACCTGAATTATCTTTAACGGTAAAAATCAGGTACGGTCCAATTTCATTCTTTTCCGCATCCAATTCATCTTTTGTTGGCGTGGGTATTGGCTCATCGTTTTTGAATAATTCTTTTTCTGCCTTTACCCTTTCGCATTTCAAACTTTTAGGCACCTCCCTTAAATAGTATGTAAAAGTCGCGCCAAACTCAGGGTTTTTTGCCTGGTAATATGCTGCACCGGTGGAATAGCGATCACCTGTCTGGATGTACATTAATGCATCTTTTACAGGAAACAGTATCGCTTCTTCGCTATCCAGTTTTTCTTTTGTTAATCCTCTCAGAGGCGTGTAATCATCAATTATGTAAAAGCCCCTTCCAAATGTAGAAATTACAAGGTCGTTTTCTCTTTCCTGGATCACAATATCCCGAACCGCGATATCAGGAAGTCCGCATGCCAGTTTAACCCAGGTTTTACCACCATCGAGCGTAAAGAAGAAACTGAATTCAGTTCCTACAAACAATAAGTTCTCGTTAACGGGATCCTGAACAATTACATGAACGCTTCCGTTTTCAGGTAAATCACCACTTATCGAAGTCCATGATGCACCTTTGTCAGTACTCTTAAAAACATAAGGTTTAAAATCATCGCTCTTTGTATTATTGAATGTGGCATATACTACGTTCTCATCAAAATTAGAAGTAGCGACATCGCTCACATAGGTATATTCAGGAACACCCGGGAATGAGGTGGTTTTTGTCCAGTTCTCACCATTGTCTTCAGTTACCTGGATCACACCATCGTCAGTCCCGACATAAATCAGCCCTTCTTTTATTTTGGATTCGTCAAGTGCCACTATTGTTCCCCACTGCGAGGTAGAAACATGTTTGGCAACTGCACCCGAAGGCCAGTATTTGTCCATCATTTTAAACTGGTCACGGTCTTCGTTGCGGGTCAGGTCACCACTGATGGTTGTCCATGTATTGCCACGGTCATTGCTTCGGAACAATTTATTGGCACCCATATAAAGTCGCGTTGGCGAAAAGTTACTCAGAATAAAAGGGGCATCCCAATTCCAGCGAAAGGTCATTTCGTCCCTTTGTGGATTGGGCCTGATTTTTATTTTCTCACCTGATCTTCTGTCATAGCGGAAAATGTTTCCATACTGATACGC
>JAUXBM010000176.1 GCA_030619415.1 Chlorobiota bacterium | reverse complement strand
GAATTGATCAGAAATCCCGATAACAACACCCCCTTTAGCTGTTCCATCCAATTTGGTCAGAGCGATGGCATTTACATCAGTTGCAGCGATAAACTGCCTGGCCTGTTCAATCGCATTCTGCCCGGTTGAGGCATCAAGCACAAGTAATATTTCATGCGGTGCATCAGGAATCACTTTCTGCATAACACGGTTGACCTTTGAAAGTTCATTCATCAGGTTTACTTTATTGTGGAGTCTGCCCGCCGTATCAATAATTACGACATCCACATCCTGTGAAATTGCTGATTTCAATGTATCATAAGCAACAGAGGCAGGATCGGCACCCATTCCCTGACTGATGATCGGAACATCAACCCGCTCAGCCCAAATGGTAAGCTGATCAACGGCAGCAGCACGAAAAGTATCGGCAGCTCCCAGTAAAACTGATTTTCCTACCTTTTTGAAATTGTATGCGAGTTTACCGATCGTTGTGGTTTTCCCAACGCCATTTACTCCCACCACCATAATTACATAAGGCTTTTTGTCTGGCGGAAGTTCAAAAGTTGTTCCATCGCTTGTATTGTTCTCGGTAAAAAGCAATTCAATCTCTTCGCGGAGCATGCTGTTTAGTTCCTCTGTGCCGAGGTATTTATCACGAGAAACACGCGCCTCGATCCGTTCAATAATCTTCAATGTGGTATGAACGCCAACATCAGAAGTTACTAAGGCTTCTTCAAGGTTATCGAGCACCTCGTCATCCACTTTTGATTTTCCGGCAACCGCTTTCGAAATTTTACTAAAAACACTTTTGCGCGTTTTTTCGAGTCCCTTATCCAGGGTTTCTTTCTGCTTTTTACTTGAAAATACTGAGAATATTCCCATCTTTTTTAGTTATTAGTGATTGGTCATTGGGAATTGGTCATTTTGTGACTAATTATCCAATGACTGAAAGGAATCCGTATGGATGACTATTTATCTATCCAATTATCCAAGATCAAAAAAAGCTTCTTCCACACAGCGGAAAAAGCTTTTCAGGATAAATATCTTAATCCAACTATTTTTTGGTAAAATAATTTTTTACCTGGTCGGTTGGAATAATTTCTTCTTTAAATGAGTAAGCGCCGTTTTTTGGCGATTTGACCATTCTAATCACCTTTGAGTAATCTTTTCCTGAGCTCTGTAACGAAGCAACAACTTTCTTAGCCATGATTCAAATTATTTAATTTCTCTGTGAACTGTCATTTTTTTAAGGATTGGATTGTATTTCTTCAATTCCAATCTATCAGGGGAATTCTTCTTATTCTTGGTAGTGATATATCTCGAAGTTCCCGGCATACCGCTGGTCTTGTGCTCGGTGCATTCCATGATCACCTGTACCCTTGCATCTTTGCTCTTCTTTGCCATTTTATTTACCTATTAATCATTCGGGCGGCAAAAGTACTTACTTTAACCAATATGACCAAACTTTATTTAAACTTTTCCGGTTTAATTTATTATTGCCTGTACATAAGGCGTTATTCCTGAAAAGAAAAACTCAACGGCTATTACCATTACAATTAGCCCCATTAGTTTCATCATGATCTTGTTTCCTTTTTCGCCGATAAATTTGGTAATGCCGACTGCACCAAGAAAAACAAGCAAAACAACGATCAGAACAAGGACAATTGAAACGATCACCATCGCTCTTGTTGTATAATCGTTTGCATCTCCCATCAGCACAATTGCCGTGGTTATCGCCCCCGGCCCGGCAATCATTGGAATACCAAGAGGGGTAATGGAAATATCATCAGCGTATTTCTCAGCTTCCTCTTCTGACATTTTTATCCTGCTCAAGCGGGCATTCAGCATATCGTAACCAATGAAAAAAAACAAGACACCACCAACCACTTTTAAGCCTGCCACCGAAATCCCGAAAAAATCAAACAGGTATTCTCCAAGAATGGCAAAAAGTATCAGGACGAAACCAGCGGTTAAAACCGCCTTTACAGCAGTGGTCCTTCTTTCCTTCTTGCTCAGGTCGGATGTCATGGTAAGGAATACAGGCATTGTCCCAATGGGATTCATCAGCGTGAAGAATGATGTGAAATAGAGTAATATAGTTGTGAATTGGTCCATTTGTTATTGGGTATTGGTCATTGGATAACTAGTTATTGGTCACTGGTCATTTTTGCGGACCGATTGAACTAATATAAGCGTTTAACATTTTGCCAATTGAGTTTATATCTGATATCAAAGCTGTGAATTTTTCTTCTTTTATCAGGTTTCGATTTTTTGCTTTGGTTAACCATGTTTTGGTTTCAAAAAGTGAACCTCTTGAATAATAACCAAAGTGTTTGGTTTCGTTGTAATGATAACGACCAAAACCTTCACTTAAATTTGCAGCAACGGAATCAGAAGCTTTAACAAGTTGTTTACCAACAGTATCTTTTTCAAAAAAGCCCCACTTTATTACTATTTTCCAAACTTCTTCTCCAAAATCCATTGTTTGATTATACACCCTTAAATCCTCTAATTCCATTTTTTAACTGTTTTATATTATATATGTTTATTAAATGAATCAATTATTAATTATCCAGTTAACTATTCATCCAATGACCAATTATCCAATCATCCAATGACCAATTATCCAATCATCCAATGACTAATTATCCAATGACTAATTATTCCCTCCAAACTCCATTCTACAACTCCCTAATCTTTTGTTCCACAGTTTCAATTATCGCATCACGACAGGCTTTTGTTTTTTGTGCAATTTCTTCTCCACGCTCGATTAAGTCGTTACAGAAGGCTTTATCGGCGATTCCTGCAGCATTTATTTTTACGTTCAAAAACGCGCCCTCAACTGCTGTTAACACACATAGTGCGCCAACACCTGCATCGGAAACAGAATTCGGATTGCCATTTTCAGCCATCGCCCGCATCACTTCAATGGAACGATAAGCTGTATCCATTACCTTAAAAGGAATCTCCATGGCATATTTTGAGGCATCCTCAATCGCTTGCTTTCTTGCATTTTTGTCTTCTTCCGTTTTCTTTGGTAAACCAAACGCATCCATAATTTTGTTGAAGGCATTGGTGTCTTCATCTACAAAGTGAAGCAGTTGATCTTTGTAATATTGACCTTTTGCTGCCCAGTCTGAAAATTCTTCCCAACGGTCGTCCCAACCGCGTTTGTGCGCCGAAAGGTTGGCAACCATCGTTCCGAGTGAAACGCCCAATGCAGCCACAGTTGCAGCGATTGATCCGCCACCCGGCGCCGGGGATTCCGAAGCGGTTTCGTTTGCAAAACCTGTGATGGTCATATCGACCAGTTTATTTTTTCCTTCTTCCAGCAAATACTCGATAATTCTTTCTTTTGGAACGAAAGGCTTTAAGTCATCCAGCCCCATCGATTTGATGGCAATCTTGATCAACTCATCATTGTCCACGCCCACCGATCTTTTTTGCTTGCGTAGAAAATAACGACCCGCGTCGAGCATTGCCTCAAGGGGAATCAATCCAACCAACTCCGATCCGGTTGCGCGAATTCCCCGCGCTTCAGCTTTTTTTGAAACTTCATCAAAAGCAATGTGAACGGGCGTAATACTGATGTTGGTCAGGTTCATCGATATCTGGGCTACGCCATATTCTTCAATAAACCATCCAATTCCTTTCACTGCTTTTAAAGAACCGGGAATCATCACCGGTTTTCCATTTTCGTCTTTTACAATCTTTCCTGTTATTGGGTTTCCTTCTCTTTTCGAACGGCCTCTTTCTCGCACATCAAATGCGATGGCGTTGGCACGACGGGTTGAAGTTGTATTTAAATTTACATTGAAGGCTACCAGGAAGTCTCTTGCTCCAACAGCAGTTACTCCCGAACCGGCAACACGCTCTGTAAACTCGTTTGGACCAAAATCAGGTTTCCATTCCTCAGTAACAATCCTTTCGGGGAGAGCTTCATATTCACCGGAACGGCAATTGGCAAGGTTTCGGCGCACTTCCGTGAAGGCAGCATTTTCATAGCAAAAAACCGGGATTTCAAGTTCTTCACCAATTCTTTTCGCCAACTTACGTGCATACTCCACTGTTTCTTCCATCGTAATGTTAGCGACAGGAACCAAAGGACACACATCTGTTGCTCCAAAACGTGGATGTTCTCCTTTTTGATGCCGCATATCGATTACTTCGGCAGCTTTCTTTACGGCGACAAATGCAGCTTCAAGGACCTCATCGGGAGTGCCTACAAAAGTTACTACCGTCCGGTTGGTTGCAGCACCAGGGTCAACATCCAGCAATTTAACGCCTTCTACTTTTTCTATTTCGTCAGTGATCTGTTTAATCACACTCATATCGCGGCCTTCGCT
>JAUXBM010000215.1 GCA_030619415.1 Chlorobiota bacterium | reverse complement strand
TTGCTTATACAATTCAAGGTTTTGTTCCAGATTGGTTTTTAAATCCTGATTGCTTTTCTGCATTTTCTCAAGGAATTCATTCAATTGGTCTTTGTCAAGATTTTCCATTATCTCACTTATTTCCTCAAGTTGTTCGAGCAACTCTTCGTTCACTAATTCCTCAAACATTTCTTCCAATTGATCAATCTTTTCCTGCAGTTCTTCGTCGTTTTTCTTTTGAATTAAGTCTTCCAATTCATTAACCTCATCGTTCAATTTTTTCATTTGCCCTACCTGCTCTTCAAGCTTCTTTTGCTTTTCAATCAACTCATTTAATTGTTGTTTATCCATCCACGAAAGCTCTCTCTTTTCAAGCAATGACAACCTGGCTTCCTCAAGCTGTTGATTAATTTTCTCAAGCTGCTCAAGGGTTTCCTTAATTTTATCTTTTATTTTTTCGGATGCTTCGGCCAACTCGTCTTCAATTTCCGAAACATCAGGCAGATACAAACTGAAAATAGCGGATTTTGATCGTTTGAATCCATTGATGGCATCATTGTCACGAACTTCGAAATAATAACTCAGGCTTTCTCCCGGTTGCAGATCAAAATCCAGGGCCTGGAGCGAATAAGAAAACCGTTGTTGCGGGATATCATTATCGATTCTGATGATCTCAGAATTCCATGAATTATCAGATGTTCCGTCTTTCTTGTGGAAGAACTTCAACGACCTGAAACCATAATCATCGCCAATCGCACCATTAAAAAAGGCGTATCCATACAAGGTTTTATCCTGAAGTTCCTGAACATTGATCGTTGGATATTCATCTTTGATCACCTGCACGGAGAAGGTCATCGAATCAAGACCTTTCACAAACTCATTCTCAGCATACAGGGTGTAGTAAAAATTATTCTCCGCCTTTTGCCGGTGCACAAAAACATTTGTTTCAAAAGGCAGTAAAGTATTTTCAACGGCTTCCTGTTTAAACATCACTTTTCGGGTATCTTTCGTGAAAATCTTCCATTGAATATTTGTGCCTTCCGGGACAACCAGATCGCCTGAGTTTTCGATAAGTTCGTCTTTCCTGTTGAGATATCCTGGATAATCAAGTACTATGTCAAAGCTAAATATCAGCGGTTTTGGAAATACCGTAAGGTGATATTGCTCGCTTTTGAAATCGTCCGTCAGCAAGTGAAAGTATGTTTCACTGTTTATGTCGTTAAAGGTATATTCAAATTTCCCCGGTTTAATTGCAGTCAACTTAAATTTATAAGTTCCGTCAGTCAACCATACCTGCGAAGGAATTTCTTCGCCAATTGCCTCTACATTTAAAGTAAAGTCATCGTGCTGAAGTGCTTCGAGTTTTTCATTTAAAACAATCAACTGATAAGGCAATGGCTTTTCGTAACTGACATTGTGGTTAACGAGCCTTCTGGATGGCTCCGTAATAAAAGAGGGCGCAATAATCAGGATAACCAGTATTATGAGAAGCGATGGCACAACATATCTTAAATGCCCAATATTCTTTTTCATATCGATTGCCCGTTTAAACGGGATGGGCGTCAGTTCTGCTGATTTTTGATCGATGCCGGCCATCAACAAATCAAGGTCTCCCTTTTCTATTTGCGATTCATGCTGCTGGTGAAGTTGGATGGTGTTCAAAAGTTTATCGCTGACTTCGGGGAAATGCTTGCCAATGATCTTTGCCGCTTCATTATGCGGTAACGAATGGCTGATTCGAGCCAATTTGAACAGCGGAACAAGTATATAGTAAAACAACACCAATACCGTCAGCCCAAGAAATGAATAGTAAATGATGGTGCGTGTCAAAATACTCGTCCAGGCAAAGTATTCGATGGCGTCCGCCAATAAAAATAAAACAAGTACAATCGCAACACTGAAAATCAATCCCTTCAGCATCTGGTTTCGATAATACTTGCGGATAAACCCGTTTATTTTAGTAGCTAATATTTGAAAATTGTCGCTCATGCGCAACTTTTTATTTTTGGCTGATGTCAATAATTAAGAGTATCATCTTTTACAATACATTTGGCAAATATATAAATCAAAATCTGCTTTAATTAATTACTTATGAAACGGTCTTTTTTATCCATTATTCTTTTCCTTTCCTTTTCGGTTGTTTTTGGTCAGTGGAGCGAAGCTTACAATATTGAGGGAAAGTGTTCGCATATACCTGCCGACAATAATTTCAAATCGCTGGATCATATCTACGATTGGCAAAGCGATTACCTCAACGATTACGATATTACTTTTTACTTTTTAGATATTGAGGTTTCCAACACAACTACGTTTGTTTCGGGCAATGTAACCATCAATGCCGAGGCGGTGGTTCTCCTTGACACCTTTGCTTTTGAGCTACTTGAAGTAATGGAAGTGGATTCATTTTTTATGAATGGTGTTAAATATGAAACATATTTCCGGGAAGGTGATAACGTGCTGGTTCCCGTTGCTGAAATTCCTTCCGGACAAAGTTTTTCGGTGCAAATATTTTATCAAGGCGATTCAGGCACTACAGGATTTTTATCAGGGCTTCATAAAAATTACTCTGAAAAATATGACAAGCATATGGTGTATTCTTTGTCGGAACCCTTTGGTGCAAAATCGTGGTTCCCGGTTAAACAAGACCTGGAAGACAAGGCAGATTCCTGTTGGGTATTTTTAACAACCGGTTCCGAAAATATAGCCGGAGCACAGGGGCTACTAACAAATACTGTTGACCTGGGGAATGGCAAAACCCGTTATGAGTGGAAATCAAATTATCCAATCGATTATTACCTCATCTCATTTGCCGTAACCGATTACATGGAATATAACATCTATGCCTACCCCGAGGCTATGAACGGGGATTCGATCCTGATCCAAAATTATATTTATAATGATCCACAATGCCTCGCCAACAATAAAAACGGAATGGATGCAACCGCTGAAATGATAGAAGTATTTTCAGATTTGTTTTCATTGTATCCATTCCATGAAGAAAAATACGGGCATTGCCTTACCCAATTGGGTGGTGGTATGGAACATCAAACCATAACCACAATAGGCAACTTTGGTTTTGACCTGGTTGCCCACGAACTGGGTCATATGTGGTTTGGTGATAATATTACCTGTGCCACCTGGAGCGACATTTGGATTAATGAAGGCTTTGCCACTTATTCCAATTACCTTGCTCAGGAATACATCCATGGATGGGATGCGGGGAAAGCATTTATTACCGGAGCCCAGAACAGTGCCATGTCTCAACCGGGAGGCAGTGTTTATATTCCTGAGGATCAAATTACACAGGAAAATCAATGGAGGATATTTAACGGAAGGCTTTCGTACAACAAAGGTGCAGCCATTATTCACATGCTTCGACATGAAATACAGGATGATGAATTGTTTTTTGAT
>JAUXBM010000065.1 GCA_030619415.1 Chlorobiota bacterium | reverse complement strand
GGTTTTACAATGCTGGTGATTGGATGGCTTGTAAATATCCTGATGGGAGAAACCTGGTATCGGTATCTTGGCATAACACCCGATGGTGTATTTGGGATTTTTTAACAAAATTAGCGCGTCAACCTCCTTCTTAATATTAATTATTAGTACTTTTGTGCGTTATTAATTCAAATCGGAAAACAATGAAGAAGCTCATATTAATTGCGACACTGCTCATTTCGGTAGTTGTAGTTATGGCGCAAGATAAAGCGAAGAAAAACGGACCCGAAATTGCTTTCAAAACTACGCTGCACGAATATGGTGAAATCGCTTTAAATGGCGATGGAACGTATGAATTCAAATTTACAAATACGGGCAATGAACCTTTGATTTTATCCAAGCCCCGCTCATCATGTGGCTGTACTGTGCCTGCATGGCCAAAGGAACCCATTTTGCCAGGTGAAACGAACAAAATAAAGGTAACCTACAATACACATAAAGCGGGCTCGTTTAATAAAACGGTGACTGTTTATTCCAATGCAAAAAACAAAGCAGCAGTTGTGCTTCGTATTAAAGGTAAAGTGGTTACAAAACCCACAGAGGCTTTCCCTGAAAAAGAAACCAGTATAGGCACTGCTCCTGTTAACAAATAGAAAATATTAAACTGTAAAAAGATGGTTAATCGTTGAGATGTTTATCGAAAACGGGTAACCATTTTTTATTTAACCAAGTTAATTCGTCATGCTAAAAATTTCCCGAAAAGGGCAGGACATGCCCGAATCCCCAATCCGGAAGCTGGTTCCTTTTGCTGAAGAAGCTAGGAAAAGAGGGGTGAAAATCTTTCCGCTCAATATCGGACAACCAGATATTGAAACGCCTGCTGTGGCATTAAATGCCGTAAAAAACTTTGAGAAGAAAGTGATCGAGTACAGCCATTCGGCAGGGATGCAGTCCCTGAGGGAAAAGCTGGTTAAATACTATAAAACGGTGAATATCGACCTTTCGTTTGATGAAATCATTGTTGGGGCAGGTGCTTCAGAAGCTTTGTTGTTTGCTTTCCAATCCATCATGGATCCTGATGATGAAGTGATTATTCCTGAACCTTTTTATGCAAATTATAATGGTTTTGCCACCAATGCCGGTATCAGGGTTCGCCCCATTTTTTCAAGTATCGAAACAGGTTTTGCACTGCCTCCTATCGAAGAATTTGAAAAGAATATCACCGGGAAAACCAAAGCCATTTTGGTCTGTAATCCCAATAATCCAACAGGTTATCTCTATTCAAAAGAGGAAATGGAATTGCTCAGGGATATTGTGAAGAAGCATAATTTATGGCTGATCGCTGATGAAGTTTATCGCGAATTTACCTACGATGGGGAAACACATTATTCGGCCATGTATTTGGAGGGTATTGAACAAAATGTCATCCTGATCGATTCTGTTTCAAAAAGATACAGTGCCTGCGGTGCACGACTTGGCTGGTTGGCTTCAAAAAACAAAAACCTGATTTCTACTGCACTCAAATTTGCCCAGGCCCGCCTGAGTCCGCCAACATACGGACAGGTGATGGCGGAAGCAGCGGTAGACACTCCTGATGAATACTTTGTGAATGTTAAAGCTGAATACTTAAAGAGAAGGGATGCAGTAGTTGAAGGCATTAATAATATTGAAGGTGCTTTTTGCCCAAATCCGGAAGGCGCTTTTTACATTGTTGCAAAGTTACCGATTGATGATTCAGATATATTCTGCCAATGGTTGCTTGAAGATTTCAGCTTCGAAAACCAAACAGTGATGCTTGCCCCGGCATCCGGATTTTATTCTACACCGGGAAAAGGCAAAGATGAAGTCCGCATAAGTTATGTGCTGAATGTGGATGATTTGAAAAGTTCAATCAAAGTACTGGAAGAGGCTTTGAAGGTTTATCCCGGGAGGAAGTAGTCATTGGTCAATGGTCATTAGTCATTAGTGGGTACTGAATAAATAACATAAGTCAGGAAAATTAATTCGATGTTCGATATTCGATAATCCTTGGATTAACACTTAACTCATTTAATTCACAGGGTACGGGTTTCAGGTTCAATTCAAGATTCAAAATTCATTTTATTGGTAAGCTAAGAAACTCATCCGGGCTGTAGATCCTTATATCTGATTTAATAAAATCTTTCTTGTTTCGGGTCACAATAATATTGATTCCATGCTCTTTTGCAGTAAAGTATTGTAAGGCATCTTCGAAATCAGGGAACCGGGAATTCATGGCGTTTTCAAATGCACTTACAGAAGTTGGAATTGCATCACCAATTTTAAGCAAATCATTTATTTTTTGTTTGATCTGCAGTTGTTTGTTTTTTCCGGTTTGTTCTTTACTGAGTTTTGATAAAATGTAGGATACATTCTTCAATCCAAGGATAGAAAAATAAATCGGAATATTGGAAACAATACAAAAGTGGATAATATTGAGAACATTTTGATAATTGTTTGAATGTACTGACTTTCGCCTTAAGAGGAGATCCAAAATGATGTTTGTGTTAAAAAATATTTTACTCATCATTCAAATGCTTTTCGATAATCTTATTAAATCTCAGGTTATCTATATCAAGATTCTCATCACTAACCTTGATGGAGCCGGCGAGTTCATTTGCTATTCGAATTTTCTCTTTTTGCTCAGTCGTTAGGTTGTCATATTCGACTTCCCCATCTTCAATCTCTTTAATCTGTTTAACATAATCTGCAAATATTTCGGAAACGGTGGTGTTCATTTCCAAGGCTTTTGCTTTAATGTATGATTTCAATTCCTCAGGTACGGACAGGTTTAGTGTTGCCATGCGTATAAGTATTAAAATAACTATGCGCAAAGATAGCTAATCTAATCTGAATTTACAATTTATAGTTGTTTATTTTTGCAGACTAAGTCAGAAATTAGAGCAAATGACCAATTACTAATTATCCAATTACCAATAACCAATCAACTAAATTAAAATGCACGAGTTTTCCATCGCAATGAGCATCATTGAAATTGCGGAGGCTGAGGCTAAAAAAGCCAAAGCAACAAGCATTATAGAATTGGTATTGGATGTTGGTACCATGGCTGGGATTGAATTCTTTGCACTGGATGCTGCCATGGAGATGGCTGTTAAAAATACTTTGCTTGAAACCGCTAAAGTGAATGTCAATAAAATTCAGGCCCGGGCCAGGTGCACAAAATGCGGATCAGTATTTGATATTGACCAAGTTTATGATGAGTGCCCAAAATGCAAGAGCCTGTACCATGAATTGCTAAGCGGAAAAGAACTGAAAATTAAGTCGTTGGTAGTTGATGTTGACGATTAGAATTCAATCATAAGCTAACTGAAGTTTTGTAAAGGTTTCGAATGGTATCTTTTTGTGAGATGTGAAATTTAGGATTCTGAGATTCCTGAAATTACATTTTCAACAGTCTTTATAATATCTGGAATGCATTCCCTGATCCCGGACGTGAGTGTTACGCTCATTATTTGTTCGGGATGAATGGAAATCACGATCAAGTAAATATCAGGAATTTTTCCAAGCAATATGGCTGATTCAATCATGTCTTTCAGTCCCAGTTCATGGGTGCTAAGCGATTTAGGAAAGTCTTTCGCGAATTTGGGTTTGATAACCTTTATCGTTCCTTCAGGTTCTTTACTCAGGGTGGCATCGATGATGACCATCTTTTTATATTCCTGAAAAAGAGAAAGCAAGACAAATCCCCCTGTACCTCCATCAAGCAAATCAACATGTTTTGGCCAGTCGAGCTTTTCCAGTTCCTTCAGTGTATGAACACCAATCCCTTCGTTCTGTAAAAGGATATTTCCCAGGCCCAATATCAGGGTTTTTTCAGGCTCCAATTATTGAATAATTAATCGTTTAGAAACACTACTCTTTTCTGTAATAATCCTTAGTACATAAATACCCGGATTGTAACCGGAAAGGTCAATTCTTACCTGCTTATCACTTACCTCGTGCTTCCCGACAATTTCACCCTTCAGGCTATAGATTGTGACCGAATTGATATTGTCGTTGCTTTTAAAAGTCACAAAGTCTTTTGCGGGGTTTGGACTTACATTCACCTGAATGTTCAAATTGTTTTCGCCAATTCCTGTGCACTCGTCAATCATTACTTCCAATTCATTTGCATCCCCGATGCATCCGTTTGCTGTTTCTTCGGCAACGTTCAGATATCCAGTTCCTGCCTGTCCCCATTCAATAGTAACCATGTAAGTTCCCTGTCCTTCGATGATGGTACCACCTGTTACTTCCCAGGTATAAATGCATCCTTCGTTTTCTTCAGTTGTATAAGTTGTAACTTCAAAGTCACAAACCAAATCCAATCCTTCAATTTCGGGTGATGGCACGACTTCAACTGAAACTTCCAGTTCTTCCGAAGGATAACCATCACCGCATTCATTTATGCCGTACAATGAAATGCCGGCAATTCCTGAGAAATCAGTATTCCATTCCACAGATGCATCCAAGCCATTGGCTGTCAGTGTGCCGGCTTCTTCAGGCGACAATATCCATTCGTAGCTTTCTGCATCATCCGAACCGGAGCTCGAATATTCCGCGCTTTCTTCATCGCAAATGGCATCGGGGCCTGTAGGTGTACCCGGCTCCAGGGGAGGGAACATGTGGAATACCTCAATTTGTTCCATCATCATGGAGATACAATAATCGGTATAACCCATTACGGTGTAAAAGCCTTCCCCGGTAAGCAGACCAAAACTAATTTCAGAACCGGTTCCTGAAACGATGTTTCCGGTTGGTACATCATCAAAGTATAATTCGTAATTAATGCCGCTTTCCGAGCTGCTCAGTGTAATTTCAACACCATCGCCCTCAATACAATAACCACCGCCACCTTCAACAGAAAATACTTCGGCAGACTGATACAATGTGCCGGCAAAATACCCCGACCAATCACCATCACCACAAAGGTTGGTCGCCCTTACCCGGATGGTAAAATCGCCTGTCCAGTCTGTGCCGGCTTCCAGCGTAACTTCATTTTCGCTAACAATTAAATTGCCGGCATTATCGGGAGATAGTTCCCATTCATATTCCTGGGCATAAAGGACTTCGTCGGTTGAGTAATAATAATCAAAGCCGGTGCAGATTACATCCTCACCGATCGGTGTGGACGCGGTTGCCGGTGTTTCGAAAATAGAAATATAATCGGATTGTGTTATCGTGCTGCTTCCATAAGCATCAGTTACCGTAAGCTCTACATCGTAAACACCTGTATTAGAATAAGTTACAGCCGGGTTCTGATCAGATGAGGTCGCTGGCGTTCCGCTTTCAAACGACCAACTCCAGGTTGCGATACCTTCACCGGCAGATGTATCGGTAAAGTCGATTGTGGAACCATTGCACGACAAAGTGGTACTTGCTGTAAAGTTAGCGGCAAGCATTGACTCCAACTCGTTCACCCCGACTTTCTGACTTTGAAGCACTTCTTTGCTGTCGTCATCCTGAATGAAAACAACGATTTCACAGTGCTGAATATCCCATGAGTTGTCAAATGTAAAAGACAGATCAATTGTTGTGAGTTCAGTCAGGTCATAGCTGCTCAAATCTACGCCGTTGTGATCTGGCAACATCAGGCGGTTAACAAAATTCAACACATCCTGATCCTGCCAGGCATAGTCTATTTCCGATTCCGTTAGTGCAAAACGAAGTGCCAGGTTTTCTCCTGAATACCCGCCAACATCCTGAAGCCGGACGTTGATTGAATAATCATCTCCACTATTGGTGCCGAAAATTTCCAGGGTAAAATCACTATCCTCGGTAATCCGGCTATCAACAATCGGGTAATAGTTGTTATACATACTTTGTGTGTGCGATCCACCCGAGTAAGTATTGTATGAACCATCAAACTTGGCTGTAGGATAACTGGAAATACCATAATACGCGTTTCGTCCGTCCGAATCATCGGTTGTAAAAGCATCGCCATTGTGATTTTCAATAATTGCGGCAGGATGACCGTTGGCAATCAGGTCATCTGCACCCATAGCTGCTCCCGGACAATAGGTACACCATGTTCCTGTTGCAATTTCAACAAGTACGTAATTTCTGGGAACCTGCTGTGAATATGATAGCACGGATGCCAATAACAGTAAAAGTAGAAAGTAATTTTTTTTCATGTTTTTTGATTTGAATTTTTTCTCAATTGGTATGGGTGATACAAATATCAGATCGTTCGTTTATCGTATCATGTCTGAAAAATGATCATTCGTGGCAAAGATAAACAACAACTTCTAAGGTAACTGAGCTGGCGACTAGTTTGAAATAATTCTAATTAAAAAATAACTGACCAATACTCAATTGAATTCAATAATTATTTAAAACCTGATTATACCTCTTCCAGCCTGGGATTCCATCATTATTTGATCATCAAACTCGGTTTTATATTTTTGAGGAATATTTTTCCAGCCATTATAAACCGTTCCGTCAACGTAATATCTTTTAGCGCTGTCTTCCACTTCTGTTGCGTATGATGGATGAACACCATATATATTTCTGGGCGCTTCTTTACCCGCCTTATCACCGTCCAGAATAATTTCCATCTTACCATCACCATCTATATCTGCCTGAATCCAATTCAATTCAAGGATCTCATTGTAGCTGCCATCCGAAATCATTTTATGTATTTCCTCGTCGAATAATGAAAGAATTTGTTGTGCATTGGAAACATCTTTCCCCAAAGCAAAATGAAGTGATTTTACGAGCAGGGGCGTAAGACCAATTTCAAGGAATTCGGTAACATCATTTACCTGGAATTTAAGCAGGTATTGTATTAGCAGCCCATCAACCAACATATAATCGATCTCTTCAGATAACAGGCGTTCCAGGTTCTGCTGATCGCTTTTTCCCTGAACGAATTCAACTTCTTCAGTTCCTGTTTCTTCATCGCCATAAGCATAATATTCAACAATGCCTATACTTTTTCCCGCGAGTTCCGGATAGGAGGTTGCGCTTACATCGCTGCCGCTTCTCCCGACAAGAATTAGCTGATTGTGCAAATATGGTTCTGAAAATAAGTAGTTCTTCTTTCTTTCCTCGCTTATCCAAAGTGCGGCGCTGCCATCAAAATCTCCCGAGTTAATGCCATTGAGAACGTTTTCGAATGCGGTTATTTCTATTTCAGTTGTGTAACCAATGCGATTTAATGCTTCATCAACAAGGTCAATCGCAAAGGTTTTTTTATTTTCAATATTGGTGAACGGAGGCCATATGTCAGAAGCCAGTTTAAGCTCCTTTGTTTGGCCAAATCCCCCCCAAAAAAAGGAGATAAAAAAGAGAAGTAAGATTTTATTCATTGATATTGCTAATTGATTTTGTTTGATGGTTTGAATGATGGGTACGAAAGTAGTTTTTTATAATTAGTGACTGTCTGGATTTCGTTTTTATATTTTACTAAAATGTATTTTTTGATGTAAATCCGCCGGTTAGATTCGTTAACGGTAGGTTGGAAGTTGATCCTGAATGGCTTTAATTGTCCCAGTATCTAATTCTTTCACAATCGTTATCAATCAGGGGTTCCGGGGCTTTTTATTTATCAACAGCCAAGCGTTAACACAATTAATGATTATTTAACAAATCGATAACAGACGGTTTGAAAACTTTTCTAGTTTTGCCGGTTCATTTTTTTTAACAAATTAAACAATTAAGAAATGATTAACACAGAAAAATTCAGAGACGCCTGCGTGGCGGCAACAACGGTATTCACAAAAATCAATAAAGAAGAATACAACGACCTGCAATCAAAACTACAATTTTGCATTGGTAGTTTTGATTACGACAAAAATCCATCAGGATTATACGAATACGGTAAAGCAGCATTGGAAGCGTTGAAAGCTTTCAAAGCGCAAAACCCAAGAAAAGTGAACAAGAAGATTATCACCGATCTTGAAAAGAACATCGCATCTTAATTGATGAAGAAAAACTTAATGAAAGGCTGTTCGGTTTATCCGGGCAGCCTTTTCTTTATTAAAACGGTGAGGACGGAAGAATCAGGTTCAGAACCAGAAAAATGATTATCAAATAAAATGGCGACAAGGAGCAGTAGTGCTAATACAAAATAAATGATGTGTGCTTAGAAATTCCAGATCAAATATACTCATCCATACAATACTGATATTCATTGAACATTAATTACTTTTACAAACAATTAAACCCGATTAAACCCGGATTATGTAATAGAACTTCGTAATGAGAGTTACAAGTACAATAAAATATAAGGTTTTGAAACGAAAGCATAGCACCGCTATGGTGAGGCTTCAAAATCTAACGGAGTG